>CABQMM010000138.1 GCA_902465215.1 uncultured Bacillota bacterium | reverse complement strand
TCCTTCCATGGAAGTAAAGGCTGGAGATGTAATCGCTGTAAAAGCTAAGAGCCAGAGCTCACCGAAGTTCAAAGAAATCAAGGAAATGTCCATCACAGTTCCGAACTGGATGACAGTTGATGTTGATAAGTTAGAAGGTAAAGTGGTAACTCTGCCGACAAGAGAAGAAATTGATACTCCAATCGCAGAGCACTTAATCGTCGAATTATATTCCAAGTAGCCATATAGCATAGATGTTATTGCGAAACTTGGAATGAAAAGGAGGGTTTTTTAGTGATCGAAATCGAAAAACCAACAATCAATAAATATATTGATGAAGATGGAAACTACGGTAAATTCGTAGTAGAGCCTTTGGAAAGAGGCTATGGTACAACTCTTGGCAATGCGCTTAGAAGAATTCTTTTAAGCTCACTTCCGGGAGCAGCACTTCAGTAAAAATCGACGGAGTACTTCATGAGTTTTCAACAATACCAGGAGTAAAAGAAGACGTTACGGAAATCATTCTCAACCTTAAAAAACTTGCGATTCGATTAAACGGTGAAAACACCAAGAGAGTTATCATTAACGCAGTTGGACCGAAAGAAGTTACTGCTGCCGACATCATCGGCGACAGTGATCTCGAAATTTTCAATCCGGAACTGCACATTGCAACTCTGGAAGAAAACGCGACGCTGGTAATGGAAATCAATATGGCAAGAGGCAGAGGATATGTTCCGGCAGAAATGAACAAAACGGAAAGCACACCAATTTCCGTCATTCCTGTGGACTCCATCTACACTCCTGTAAGAAAAGTTAATTTTACAGTAGAGAACACCAGAGTCGGTCAGGTAACTGACTATGACAGACTGGTTCTTGAAATTTGGACAGACGGTTCAATCACGCCGGACGAAGGCGTTTCCATCGGAGCTAAGATTATGCAGGAGCACTTAAACCTGTTTATCCAGCTTACCGACGCAACCGGAGCGATGGAAATTATGGTTGAAAAGGAAGAAGACCAAAAAGAAAAAGCCCTCGAAATGACAATTGAAGAACTGGAACTTTCCGTTCGTTCCTTCAACTGCCTGAAGAGAGCAGCAATCAATACTGTAGAAGAACTTACACAGAAATCAGAAGAGGATATGATGAAGGTTCGTAACCTTGGTAAAAAATCCCTTGATGAAGTGAAAGCGAAACTTGAGGAACTGGGACTCGGTTTAAGACCGAGTGATGAATAGAACTTGCAATGAAAGGAGAATCTTAAAATGCCAGGATACAGAAAACTGGGCAGACCTTCCGCTCACAGAAAGTCTATGCTGAGAAACCTTGTAACTGATTTATTCAGAGAAGAAAGAATCCAGACAACGGACTGTAGAGCAAAGGAAGCCAGAAGAGAAGCAGAAAAGCTGATTACTTTGGCAAAACGCGGTGATCTTCACGCAAGAAGACAGGTATTAGCATATGTTTTCGATGAAGACGTTGTTACAAAGCTTTTTGATGAAATCGCACCAAAGTATGCAGACAGAAACGGCGGATATACAAGAATTCTTAAGTTAGGACCTCGTCAGGGCGACTGCGCTGAAGTTGTTTTCTTAGAATTAGTATAAGAGATATAAGCTGAAATAAAAGGGAGGCTGAACGATTAATTGTTCGGTCTCTTTTTTGTTAAGACAGAAGAGTAAGGTAAATGGAACGGGAATAAGCCCTAATACGAAAAAGGTTTAGGCAGAAAGATTAGTTATCTAATCCTAAAATCACTCCTTAAAGTGTATTGCAAAAAATCCTTCTGAATGCTAAAGTGGCGTCGATGAGGCGAAGCAGCCGCTACATAAAGGTGCGGACGAGCGCAGGCTGTGGCCCCATTGAGAAATTATATCTTAATTAGCTTTTAGGAGGATTTATTATGGGTAGAAAAATTCCTATGTGGCAGACCATACTGGTTATGCTGGCTATGGTAGGTTTCCTCATGTGGTCTATTATTAAGGACACCGGTGGGGAACCTCACATTGCACTTATTTTAGCGGCAGGATTCGCAGGAATTGTCGCAGTTGCAAACGGATGGAAATGGGCTTACTTAGAGCAAGGAATTCTGGCTTCTATCAACCGCTCCATGCAGGCAATTTTAATTCTGGCTATTCTTGGTGCAATTATCGCTTCCTGGATGGCAGCAGGCACCATCCCTTCCATGATGTACTACGGTATTAAGATCATCAGTCCGAAGGTATTCTTAGTTACTGCTTGTATTCTTTGCTCCATCGTATCTTTGGCAACCGGCTCCTCGTGGTCTACGGCAGGCTCCATGGGCGTTGCGTTAATGGGTGTCGGCGCGGCTCTCGGATTTCCTCAGGCAATGACGGCAGGTGCTGTAGTATCCGGTGCATACTTCGGCGACAAGATGTCCCCATTATCCGATACGACAAACCTTGCTCCGGCAATGGCAGGCGCGACACTGTTCGGACACATCAAGCACATGGTTTATACTACAGCAACCTCGCTTGGAATCGCGTTAATCGCTTACGCAGTTATGGGATTTATGCATGCATCAAACAACGAGCCGGATATGACAGTCATGATGGAGATCCTTCATTATATTGAAGGCGCATCCAATATCAGTCTTATTACCTTAATTCCGCCGCTGTTCGTAATCATCGCAGTTGCCATGAAACTTCCGGCAATTCCTTCGCTGGTAGGCGGCGCACTTTTAGGTGTTCCTCTTATGTTCTACAACCATGTTGCGATTGAAACAGTATTGGAAGATAAGGTTATCAATAATACATTCTCGATTCTGAACAATGGTATCACACTTGGTGTAGTTCCGGAAGATGCTTCTCCGGTTATTATTAAATTAGCAGACTTGTTATCATCCTCCGGTATGCAGGGCATGATGTGGACGATTTCCATCATCCTGGCTGCAATGTGCTTCGGCGGTATCGTTGATGTAACCGGTATGATGGCATCCGTTGCGGCAATTTTCCTCAAAGTGGCAAAGGGAAGAGGCGGACTGGTGCTTTCCACAGAGCTGATGTGCATTCTGACAAACGCAATCTGCTGCGACCAGTACTTATCCTTAGTACTTCCGGGCAGAATGTTCAAGGAATCTTTCGAAGATATGAGACTGCGTCCGGAGAACCTTTCCAGATGCCTGGAAGATGCCGGAACGATTACTTCCAACTTCTTCTCGTGGAACACTTGTGGCGCTACGATGAGAAAGTTCCTCGGCGTAGATTCCAGCTACATTCCGTACGCAATTCTGAACTGGCTGAATCCGATTGTATCCGTATTCTACGGTTATACAGGAATCACAATGACAAAGCTCACGGATGAAGAATATCAGAAGATCTTAGATGAGAGAGAAGCAGAAAAGGCTGCTGCATTGAAGGCTTTAGAGGCATAAATATCGCTAAGAAAGGTTAAGTCCTTCTTATAAATATTAAGTGAATGAATGAAGAGGCGAAGTGGGGTTGCTATTCTAACGGATTGTACCGTTGGGATACAGCTCCGTTTTGCTGCTCTAATGATGAGGGTTTGTATCAAAACTTATCGAAGGTAGTCAAATCGTGTCAAACTTTGTCGAAGTGTGCGCAGCGCAGGGCTAAAAATCCGTAAAAAAGCAGGCCAACAGGCTTTACTGCTGCATAAGATGTTTCTATAATAAAAGCAAATAAAGGAGGACGGAAAAATGGAAAGTGTGTTTGTTTTAATCAATATGTTTGCGATTCCTCTTATGACAGCGGTGCTGGTGATTATTCTTTGGGAAATCAAAAAAATGCAGAGGGGATTTGTGCCGGTCCGGAAAAGCATCTCAGAAGAAAAAGCAGAAGAGCCTGTGGATTTCACTCCTGCTTTTTCGGTTATTAAAAGAGAGTATGCTCTGACGGACAGAGAAATTGAGATTTTAAGAGAATTGCTCGATGGAAACGGAAACAGTGATATTGCGGGTAAATTGTTTATCAGTGAGAATACGGTCAAAACGCATATCCACAATTTGCTTCAAAAGATGGGCTCCGCAAGCCGTATTGAGGCAATCAATAAAGTGCAGTGTACAGCAGCGGAACTGATGCTTCATGCAGCGGGCAAATAAAAAGCGCATCCGGCTAATTAATGACTTTCCGCAGGCGGGTGACGAGAAGCACCGCGACTGCGATTTTAAACGCGTCAAACGGAATGAACGGAAAGACGCAGGAAATGAGTCCGACCCATAGAGATGTTTTCATCAAAAGCACATACCAAATCGTTCCGAAGGTGTAGCAGGCAGCTACACCAAGAGCCATGAAGGCGGCAAGTCTGAGAGACGGGTGCTTGGAGATTTTCGAAGATGCAGATGAGGAAGCTCCAAGCCCTGCAACCGCCGCACACAGGACATAGCCTACGATATAGCCGCCCGTAGGACCGACAAGCGTGCCAAGTCCTGCGCCAAATCCGGCAAATACAGGTACGCCGACAGCTCCGAGCAGAATGTAGACGATGAGGCAGAGAGTGCCGTACTTGCTGCCGAGCAGTCCGCCCGCAAGCAGTACGCCCAGAATCGCGAGATTGATGGGAACCTGTGTGAAGGGCAGAGGAATGGAAATCCAAGAGCAGACAGCGGCTACTGCCACAAAAACGCCTGCCAGAACCAGTTTATATAGATTTGAGTTTTTTGTATTTGAGTAATTTTTTGTAGTTGTTTTCATTTGTGTTTAAACCTTTCGTATGCTGATTTCTCCTGAAGTCAGCGTCTGCATCTGCCGCGAAAACCGCCCTTCAAGAAATTCGACAACCAGACCGCCGTTTTCGTCGATGTCAATCTTTTCTGCGG
>CABQMM010000137.1 GCA_902465215.1 uncultured Bacillota bacterium | reverse complement strand
CTTTTTTCTTTGCATTTAAGCTTGTTTTAGTATATAATATAATGAACTACATGCTTGTATCAAAGCAGAGAAAAAGGGCAGAAAAATGACAGCGGAATTGAAAGAAATCTTTTACATCATCCAAGACTTTTGTATGGAACATTACATACTCATTTTGCTGTGCACGAACGCACTTGCGCTCCTTTTAGCGATTATTTGCTTATTCCGCACATCGAGGAAAAGAAAGAAACAGCAATCGGATGATTTTGGCGAAGAAGTGAAGCTGAATTTCAGTATCGAAAGAGCAGAAGTCAAAATCAGTCAGGTTAGTGTTGCAGCCGAAAAAAAGATTTCAGAAGATTCCTCAAAATCGCAGGAAACCGCAGATATTGACGATGCTGTCAATACTGTAGGTGCTGCAGCTCCGGCGCAGGCGGACGATACCACCGAGAAGGAGACGAAAGCTATACCGGAGGAAAAGCCTGTCATAATTGAAAAGCTGCTGCCGATAGAATCAAGAAAAACAGAGCCCGGCGAGTACTATACAAGCAGATCCGGGAAAGTATATTCCAAAGAGGACGTTTTGCGACAAATCAAGGATTAAAAAATAATGAGATAGTATATAAGAAAACGAAACAAAAGACAAAAACGAAAGTTACGGAGGCAGGAAATGTTTTGTACCAAATGCGGGAAAGAATTATATGAGGGTGACAGATTTTGTGCTTATTGCGGAGCGGAAGTAAGAGCGCAGCGCCACTCTAAAAACGACGAGGTTGTATTCAATCCGCCGTTTAAGATTGAAGCGCAGAAAAAAACCGAAGAAATTTTAAAAGCAACAGAGGAAAGAAAAGACGCGGAGAAGGCAAAGAAAGAAACCGTATCATTTGATTGGAACCTCGACGGATTTCCTGCTGCACAGCCGAAGAAAACGGAGGATGTGGACTTTAACTGGGACAGCGTACTGGAACGGAAAAACAGAGGTTTTGCTCCGACCGAGCCGACAGTTGAAAAAATTGAACCAAAACTTGAGCCGCGAGAGGAGTTTTTTGAACGCGCGGCGGGAAAAAACACCGAAAACACAAGTACGGCAGAGGAGCAGACACAGCCGGAAGATGTTTTGTCGGTAGAAGAATTGGAGCGGGAGCTTTTCGGAGATCTTGAAAAACAAAGAACGCAGTCCGAAAGAAAGCAACAGACGAATCCGGACGCACGGTTTTATACATTTAATCAAAAGAATGATGCATTTCAGGAATTAGTAGATAAAGAAAAAGAAAGAGTCCGCAATATGGAGGATGAATATAATCGCCAACTTGCTGAAATGGACTATACATGGGTTCCGGAAGTTTTTCCGCCGAAAAGAAAGGCTGAACCGGAGCAAGAGGTGAAATCAAACTGTGAACCTGAAAAAACCATAGAAGTGCCGCCGGTAACGGAGATAAAGGATGTAAAGGAGCCTTTGGATATTCCGGAAATCGAGGACGAGCCAAAAACAGAGTTTGACTCCGGGAAGGCACAGAATCATGTAATAGAAGTGGTGCAGCCGAAAACACCGAATATCGTGGATTTGACTAAAACGCCGGAGGGAAAATCCGAAAATACGGAGAAAAAAGAGGAGTCTCCCAGTAATGACAAACTCAGATACTCCGACATTTTCCCGCGGGTTGATGCGCAGCGCACTGAATCAAATAGCGGGGACGGCGGCAATAACAGCGGCAGTGCTGATTTTGCTGCTGAAGGGTCTGAAGAAGAGCCGGTGAAAAAGCATATTTTGCTTCGTATTATCATTACGCTTTTGATAATAGCGCTTGTAATCGAAGGAGCGCTGCTGGCAATTAAGTTTATTGCGCCCGACAGTAAGGTCTCCCAGAAGGTCAATGATGTGATATTTAAAATTGCAGATGTCTTTACGGGCGGAGGCGGACAAACACAGACACAGGATAACGGCGAGGACATAAATCCAAGTTACGGAGCAAAAGACGCATATCTTTCCGGCATTATTCTCGAAAAATCTGCGGGAGTAGAATCTATTGGGTCGGTTATATACAATCCGGAACTGGTCTATGATAAAGATAAAGACTACGCTTTTGATGAAATTTCTTCTGCGGAAGATTTTGTGGATGCTGAGTGGAAAGAAGCGTCGGCTACATATGGCGAAAAGCTGATGGAATCTTTAATAAATTACTACGATGGATGGCAGAAAACGAAAACGGATGAAAGTCTGTCAGGAATCAATACTCTGGAAATAGGCGACATCAAGACAGGGGCAGAGGGCTTTTATGTGCTGTGTAAAGTTGTATACGCAGGCGCAGACGGTGAAGAAGTCACGCAGTATCAGAGCGTGTATGCCAAAATTTCCAATGGGTTGATGGTGATAAATGAAATCAAGGAGGAAACATTATAATGGAAAAACTTGAGAAAAAAGTCAGTTTAATCATTTTAGTGGTGGTGGTAGTCGCAGCGCTGTTTCTGTCACTTATCGGATTTATCTCTGACTTCATGTGGTTTAAAGAAATGGGCTATGTTGCCGTATTCTTTACACAACTGCTCACGCAGCTTAAGGTGGGAATACCGACCTTCATTATTGTCACAGGTTTGGTAATGCTCTACCTTCACCACTTGAGAAAGAGCTATTTTGCGAAGATTGCTTCATCGGAAGCAACCGACATGAAGAAGCTGAATCGCACGACGAACTGGCTTGCTGTCATTTTTGGTGTTGTTGCAACCTTTATGACGGTTACGAACTTATGGTTTGAAATCTTGAAATTTGCAAACAGCACAGATTTCGACATTACGGATCCGCTATTTAATTTTGATATTTCATTCTATTTATTTAAACTTGAATTTTTGACGCAGTTGAATGAAATTCTCATCGGTGTCATCGTTGCTTTTGTGGTTCTTACTATTGTATATTACATTGTTTTGATGACGGTAAGAACACCGGATGTCTTCAAGGAAGAGCCGACGCAGCAGGCATTCACGGAAGACGCTGAGGAAAGATATACCGGAAACGCGAATCCTTTCGGAGGCAACCCGTTCGGAGGAAATCCTTTTGGCGGCGATAACAATACATCAGGACCGAAAGATCCGTTTACGAAATTCGCGGAAGCTTTCACGGGCAAAAAGTTTAATGCTAGACCGGTAAAACCGAAAAAACAGTTTGACGACGGCAACTTCAAGCAGCTTATGAACATTGCCTCCGGAAAGATTACTGTTTTGGGCGTTATTTTCTTTATCATGGTAGCAATCAACTTCTTCCTCAGACAGTTTGATTTGCTTCATGCGCATACAGGCGTTGTTTACGGCGCAGGATTTACCGATGTAACGATTACACTCTGGATGTACCGAATTTTATGCGGACTTGCGGTTCTGTCGGCGATTATGTTCATCGTTCAGATGGGAAGAAAGAAATACAAGAGCCTGCTTACGGTTCCGGTTATCATGATTGTGGTTGGTCTTGTTGGCACAGGGGCAGGAATGCTGATTCAGAACTTTGTAGTATCCCCTGACGAAATCAACAAGGAAAGCCAGTATCTCGAAAGAAACATCCAGTACACGCAGTATGCGTATCAGCTCGACGATGTTGACATTAAGGCATTTGCGGCTGACAATAAGCTGACTTCCGCAGACATCAACGAGAATGTGGAAACAATCAACAATATCCGAATCAATGACTTCGACCCTGCACAGCAGTTCTACAACCAGACGCAGAGTATTCGTCAATACTATACATTTAATGATGTTGACGTTGACAGGTATATGATTAACGGAAAATATACGCAGACGTTCCTGACAGCCAGAGAAATCGACGAAAATAAGATTGACACATCATGGCTGAACAGACACTTAAAGTATACGCACGGATACGGTGCTACGCTGTCGCGTGTAGACAAGGTTACAAGCAGCGGACAGCCGGATGTTCTCATTGGAAACATTCCGCCGGAGTCTCAGGTAGATGAAATCGAAATTACACGTCCGGAAATTTACTTCGGAGAGCTTTCAAATGAATATATCGTTGTAAATACAGACGAAAAAGAGTTCGACTATCCGGACGGACAGAGCAATAAATATACGATGTATGAAGGCAAGGCAGGTATCAAGCTTAACTTCTTCAACAGAGTTCTTTTCTCCATCAAAGAGGGAAGCTTGAAACTGCTCGTTTCCTCCAACATTGACAGCGATTCCAAGATTATCATTTACAGAAATGTAATCGACAGAGTCAGAAAGATTATGCCGCACCTTTCCTATGAGGCAGACCCTTATATGGTTACGGTTGACGGAAAGCTTTATTGGATGATGGATGCTTATACAACCAGCTCCTATTATCCGTATTCCGAACCGTTTGACGGAAATACCGGAAGCACGAACTATATCAGAAACTCCGTAAAGGTAGTGGTTGATGCGTACAACGGCGATACGAATTTCTATGTTGTAGATCAGAACGATCCAATTGCAGCAACTTATCAGAAGATTTATCCGACGCTTTTCAAGAATTTTGAGGAGATGCCGGAAGGTCTGAAGTCACATATCAGATATCCGAACTACCTGTTTAAGATTCAGGCAAGCGTTTATGCAAAATACCACATGGAAGATGTGAATGTGTTCTATCAGAGAGAAGATATGTGGGACATCGCATCCGAAATTTACGGAATGGAAAAAACGCAGATGACGCCGAACTACTACATTGCAAAACTTCCGGGAGAAAAAACGGCAGAGTTCTTCAACTCGATTCCGTTTACTCCGAAGTCGAAGCAGAACATGACGGCGCTTATGGTTGCGCGAAATGATGGCGACAATTACGGTCAGCTTGTGCTCTATCAATTC
>CABQMM010000136.1 GCA_902465215.1 uncultured Bacillota bacterium | reverse complement strand
CACGAATCCATCCCACAGTTGTTTTTGGAGAAACCACAAGTAATTTTGGATACCCAAATTTTAAAGAATGCGGGTATCCAAAAACGACGGTAATCCGCCCGGCACATTGCCAAGCGGATTACCGTCATACATACAAGTTTTTCAAAAATGCCTTTTCGCCTAAGGCGGCATATTTCAGAATGCGCCGCAGCAGGCAACGCCACGGGCGATTTTAACAAGCATTCTACTTTGTCCAAGTTCTGCTTGCGTATTTACACTGCTTGAGTGCTGTCTTCGCAATGAGCTTGCCGTTTTCATCGTAAACTCTCACCTGAACTTTATAGAAGTACTTCGTGCCCTTCTTACCGCTTGTGTTCGTATAAGCTGCAGTCTTCTTTGTTACTGCTGCCTTATATGATGCTGCCTTCTTCGTGGAACGATAGAAGCGGTACTTCACGGTGAAGCCAAGGTCTTTGAGTTCCTTGATGGAAGCGTTTACCTTCGCGTCGCTCTTCAGGACTGCTTTGATGTTCTTCTTAGCAGTCTTGCTTGAGCGTGCTACGAGCTTCATGTTCTTAACGATGGATTTCGCTTTTTCAATCTTCGCTGCAGCATCGTCTGTCGGCTCTGCTGCCTTTTCGATTGCAACGGTTACTGTAGATCCGGTTGCTGCTTCGGACATCGCTTTCAGCTCGTCCTGCGTGTAAGTCTTGTCACCAAACGGTGTCTTAATGGTCAGTTTCGCATTCGTATCTTTTACGATGGAGTCGATGAAGCTCTTGTCGAGAGTTACATCTGCCTTTGCCGCATCGCCGACGGATTTGCTCGAAACAACCAAGATGATCTCGTTTGATTTCTTTTCTTTCGCCTGTTTCAGAATTGCTTTCTGATTGTCAGCGGAAACCTTGACTTCGGCAACCTTTGTCTTCGTGCCGTCTGCATTGGTCTTTTCGCTTACCTTGACTTCGGTTGGAGCGGTCGTCGTGCCTGTCTTGGTGTCGGTTGTGACATTCTTGACTTCTTCTTCGACAGTGCCTGCTGCGATGCCGCCGCCGGATGCACCCGTTGAATCAGCCGCTTTCAGCCAGCCGTTGTAATACTTATCATTGGTTGCAAGCTTCGGATAATTCGGGTCATCAAACCAGTCTTCTACCTCATAGCTGTAATCGTTGACATAGTGCCATACGACAAAATCATTGTTTGAGAGCACCCAGTCCACCAGACCTTTGTTCGGATGGGAACCGTTGACGGTATACATCCAGCCGGATTTCGGACCGTTCGTAAATTCACCGAGCCATTTTCCGCCGAGGGATGCCGGTGCTTTCATTGTGCTGATATAGTTGTTTTCGTAGCCAGCATACTCAATGCCTGCCGCCTCAGTTGCCATCTTGAATACTTCGCCGACCGTCGTTCCTACCGGAACTCTGTAAGTCTTGGTCGAAATCCATGTTACATAGTTTGGAAGATAAGTGTTCTCGCTCAAATCTACATCCTGTTTTGCCACTTCGGCACCGATCAGGCGGAACTTTACTGTAATCTTACCGTCTTCGGATGGAGTCGGTGCTGCGGTCTTTTCCCAGATTGCATAAAGCGTCTGCGGAAGCTTTGCGGAAACCTGTGTGTACTGCTGGGAACTTGTATTGTTTTCGCTGAACCAGCCCTTAAAGGTATAGCCGCTCTTTGATGGAATCGGCAGGGTCTTGCCCTCATCGCCTGCATAGTATTCGATTCTGTCGCCATCCTGAATGCCGGCTGCGCTGCCGCCGTTCAGTCTGAATATTATATTTGCGATGGCGATTTCATCTTCTCCGCGCTCCTTGAGTGCAAAAATATGTCCGGAGTCATTCTTGAAATAGATTACGCCGTCTGCATCCGCAATCGGGCTGCAGATGTTGTACTGCACCGCACTTCCGGATGGAGTGAAGATTTCCTTGCCTTTAAAGTTTTTGCTTTCTAAATCATATTTCAGGGCATAAAGGCCGCCCGGTTCTTTGTTATAGGTTGCGTACAGATAGAGTGCCTTCTCACTTTCTTTGTAGGCCGTGGAAAGCAGCATGCTCGACTGCACATAACCCGGTGTTTCGGCTTTGGTGATTTCCTGCATGGTGTTGACATCCACCGCGTAAATCGTACCCGGGGAATTGAACTGATCCTTTCCGGAGCAGGTCACAAAAACAGTGCCGTCAGAAACGACCGGAGTTCCGGTGCTCATGCCGCTCATTTGGAAATATTTCGCTTCG
This sequence comes from uncultured Bacillota bacterium, assembly GCA_902465215.1. Taxonomy (GTDB): domain Bacteria; phylum Bacillota; class Clostridia; order Peptostreptococcales; family Anaerovoracaceae; genus CAG-238. The sequence continues at coordinate 2,602 of CABQMM010000136.1, read as the reverse complement.
CTTAAGTTTCCGTTCGCATCTACGCTGACGCGGTACAGATAGCCTGCTTTCGTAGTAAAGAAAACATAGCCGTCTGCGTAAGCAATCGTCGAACGAATATCGCCGATAATGCCGGTTATGGTATCGATCACCTTGCCGGTGGTCGGGTTGACGCTGTAAAGGGTCGCCGTCGGTGAGTTATATCCACTCGTTCCGTCATCGGAGCCAAAGATGACATAATTGTCAGTCGCATAAGCACCTGCCCAATAGAACCCACCTTTATGTTTGATCTGCCACATCGGGTGCTTGATCTCATCGGTCTTGGACGCATCTTCGTCTGTTACGGACAGGCAGTAGTAGACACCGTCTTTATCTTCAGCCTTCCATGTTCCGGTATAGATATATCCGTTATGATAAATCAGCGGGCTGATATTCTGACCGCCGAGTTCTTCACTGATCCACAGGCTTTCCAAAGTCTTGGCATTCAGTGCCTGTACCTTTCCGTCATCCAGCAGGACGAAAATCATGCCCTCGCCGTAAGCCAGCGGATTGGTTGTATATTGGTTGCTGCCTGCAATCTCAGCACTTGCTGCCACTTCTCCGTTCTTCGGATTAATCTTGACGATTTTGCGGCCGCTGTGGAAATACAGATAGCCGTCTACCAGAAGCTGCGGTGTCGGTGATGCTGACCAGCCGCTGCCGCTGGATACCTGCCAGAGCAGTTTCGCGGTCTTATCGATTTTCGGCGTTTTAGCAGAGGTCAGGCCCATATTGGTGCTGCTACCGCGGAAGCTCGTCCAGTCACCGGTCAGGTCTTCAAGTTCGCTGCCCTGCGAGCCGCTTCCGACCTTGGTCAGCTCGATGTCAAAGGTCTTTTCGCTCTTGTTCAGTCTGTTTTCGTCCAGTGTTCCCTCGCGGGTCACATAGCCTGCGCAGGAAATACGGTAAGTATAGCTGTAGCCGCTTCCGCTGATCAAGGTATACTCACCATTCGCATCCGGTTCTACAAGGCTGCCGTCCTGATCCAGCAGCGTGATGGCTGCGTTCTCCGGCATCAGGTCAAAGGAGACCTTGCAGGATTTAACCGGATTCAGCGTGATATGGTAAGTCCGATTGATTTCCGGCTTATCCGGGTCTGCCAGTACGATGTCAAAAGTGTTTTCCTTCAGCTCGGAAACGGTCAGTTCTTTCGATGTTGACCTTTCTCCGTTGATGGAGACCGTTACCTTGCTGTTGTTTGCCTCTGCGTTAACTGTGATATTCTCCGTTCCGTCCGGAAGATCCACACGGTATCCATCCGCGGTCTCTTTGATATTCAGCACGGTTTCACCTGACTTTATGCTGAAGTTTTCCGTCTTTAAGGATGGTATGACTTTGATGGTGATGGTTCTTGTTTTACTGAAATTCTCTCCGTAAAGGATACGGATCGTTTTTTCACCGCTGGTATAGCCGCCTCCGATGCTGCCGGTCATCCAGTTGCTAATCCGGAATATATCATACGCACCGCTGTCCCAACTCTTTGTGATCTCCTTGTCAACAAGACCGCCTCCGGTATTGCTGCCGCTGATTAAGGCCTTGGCTTCGCTGCCGTCTGCGGTCAGATAGTCAATGCTGAACGAATGACTTTCAAAATCAAGGTCCGAAACGGTAATGGTGTCATTTTCATCAAGCACAAGCTCCTCGTTGCTAACGTTAAAGCGTACACGGAAGAACGAGAATCCCTCCGCACTTGCCGCAGTCTGAACCTTTACAGTATAGACCTTGGCGTAGCTTCCATCCTCGGAGGTTACGGTATATTTCACCGGCTCGGTGAAATCCTTTGCGCCCTCCGGCGTTACGCTCGCACCGTCAGTCATAACGATCGTCGGGGTCAGTGCTGTAAGATTGGTGTTATATGGAAGCATCACGGTGATGGTTCCGGCTTCCTGATCAATCACGCCCAATCTGCCGTTCAGCGAAAAGGCCGTGATTGCTGCGTTGTAGTTCTTGATTTTCTCGAGTTCGCCGATCACCGGATAGCCGTCATTTTCTGCCTTGCTGTCCATGGCAAAAGTTACTTGATACAGAGATACCGGTTTTTCATAGCGGTTTAAAGTGTCTACGAAGCTTTCTTCCTTCATAAAGGATGCAAGCATCAAAGTCGTATCGTCTGCAAGTACCGCATCTTCCGCATGACCGCCGACGGACAGCGATGCGCTCTGCGCGCTGTAGTTATGCGCCAGCGTAGCAGCTCCCGTTCCCTTTGCCACATAGCCGAGGATGCCGCCGCGATAGCTTCTGCCGGAGGTAGACCCGGCTTCCAAAGTTCCGGCATGATAGCAGTTGAGAATGCGATCAAATCCCATTCCGACGATACCGCCGATATGCTGGTCTTCTGTCTGGTTGGTTGCAGTCAATGTTCCGGTGTTGAAGCAGGACTCGATCAGAACATTGCAGGCAGAGTTATTCGGAATCTCAGCCAAAATACCGCCGACATAGCCGCCCGCCGTCACGCTGCCGCGGTTGCTGCAGCCAATGATTTGCGTGCTGCCTTTATATGTACTGCTGGTTCTTACTTCACCGACAATGCCGCCTGCATAGTTACCGGTGCTGCCATGGTAACCCTCTGCCGGTTTTCCGGCAT
>CABQMM010000135.1 GCA_902465215.1 uncultured Bacillota bacterium | reverse complement strand
CCACTGTCAAACGGCGTAAAGTCGCCGTTTTGATAATAGCCTGTTGCTGCAATGCGGCTTTCGCCCGTGTCATTCATTTTGACAAAGGCTGTGCCATTTAATACGCCCGGCTTTTCAAAGACGCAGTTGTTATTCCACTCAAACATCGTTCTGGTTGCCTTATCGTCAACCGTCTGATAGACCGGAGGCGTATCGTTTGGACCATCGAAGTTTCCGTCACCGTCTGCGTCGATTCCCGGCGTGACAAGTTCCTGATGCGAGCCGATGCTTCGCTCTTCTTTTACAAGGTCCTTCTTTGTCAGCTTATACAGTGCGTAAGTCTTAACGGTATAGCGCTCCGGACAATACTTCGCAAAATCCACCGCCTCATCGTTTCCAAAAAGGAAGAGATCGTCCTTGTATTCGGTTCCGTCCGCATAAACAAGCTCCTCGCCGTCTGCTTCAAACACATAGGTTCTGTCATCGACGGAAAGTGAGGATTTTCTCGACCAGTCAAGCTCGCCCGCGTCGATAAAGCTTGCAATCGGATCAAGCACATTGCTTCCGACGCTTCCTGTCATCTGCGTGGTCGGAATGTCAGCCGTAAAGCCTTTTTTCACGGAAGTGGTCTTTGTGACATTTACCTTCGTGACATTTTTACCGCCAGCCTGATTCTGAAGCGTCACTTCCACATCCCAGCGGTAATTATACAGCTCGTCGCTTGCTTCATAAGCATACTTATAGGTGCTGTCTTTCTGTTCCGGGGAAAGGTAAAGCGTACGCTTCATATTTCCTTCGCTTGCCGCACGCTCAAGCATATACCAAAGCTGCGCGCCCGTTTCATGCTCATAGGAGCCTGTCTCATAATTCGCCGCGTGATAGGTCTTTGGATTTACCAGTTTTCCAAAGAAGGCTTTGACTGCTTCGATGATACTCGAAAGGTGCGAAGACTTTTCCTTTGGAATGACGATTTCCTCGTCCGTCTTGCTGTCGTAGGTCTTCGGGCCTTCGCTGCCGTCGTTTAAGGTTTCATCCTTTGCGGCAAAGAGTCCGAAGACGGCGTTTTTCATATCCGCTACCATTTCAAAGACCGGAGTTAAAATCGTTCTTCCGTCCTTTTCGCTCTTTGCAAAGCCGACAAGGGCTTCGCCCTTTTTCTCAATTTCAATCTTTGCTTTGACATTGTTATTGATGACGCCCGTTACTTTATAGTATTTCGTGTACGGATACTGCGTCTTGTCATAGGACGGATCGTTTTCGCTTGTCGTTCCGTCGTATTCCACCTTCTGGAAGTAGTAGCCGTCTACATGGTCGTCCTGCTTGGTGACATCAAAGGTATAGCGGTTAGTTACCATTTCGGATAAGTTTTCAAAGGAATACTTCTCCTTATCCTGATACTTCACCTTGTTTCCGTCTGCGTCATAAATGCCGAATTCTTCAACAGTTGCACCGTAGCCGTGCTGATTGTAATCAACGGTCAGCTGGCCTTCCTGTATGTAGCCGAAGTTGTGGTTCTTTGCCACGCCGTCTGCACCATACTCGCCGACATAGTATCCTTCCGGAAGCAGCCATTCGAGGACTTCATATCTGCCGTAAGGAAGTTCATACGGGATGATGCACTCGCCGTTTTCATCCAGTTCAAAGGTATAGTTCTGACTCTTCGAATCAATCTGCTCTGCGTTTGGCAGGAAGCGGTTATAGATGCCTTTGACTTCGGTTCCGCTGTCGCCATAGCGCTTCTGATTTTCTTCGTCCGTGTAATCCGGGTTTCCTTTATAGCGGATAAAGATTTTCGTGCCTTTCATGCGCACAATCTTTCCGGTTTCGGAATCCACTTTTATGACTTTAATCTTATTGGTCTTGATTTTATCACGGATATTACCGTCATAGCGGTTATTCCAGTAGTCGCCCGTCCTGTTTGAAACGGCGCCGATGTCGTTAGTGCCTTTCTTATCATAGCCGCCAAAGAGCCCGGTATCGTTTACTCTTCCGCCGTTATTTCCGTTATGCTCCTGCACATCGACAAAAGCATGTTCGAGTACATACATCGGATCGTCTGCACTCGTTTCGGTGACTTCGTAGCGTCCAAACGGCAGGTCTTTGATGATTAAAACGCCGTTTGTGCCTACCTGAATCGGATGATCCGGGTCTACCACATAGCCTCCCGAATCACGAGATGCAGTGTACTCATAGGTTCCGCCCGGAAGCACTTTCGGTGTTCCGCTCACCAAATGAATATATTCACTGTTTTCAAGACCGCCGGAAACGAGTTTTACCGTCCACATGGATTTCTGCGAAATATTTAAATCTGAGCCGCCGAGGTTACTGTCCTTAAACGGATTTTCTTTCTCATTGGATTTAATCAGCTGCAGCTCGTCGCGGAAACAGTCGTTTACGAAAGTCTCTAAATCATATTCAAGGCAGTCGCCGTCTTGATTTATCGGGTCATTTTTCGGGTCGGTGGTCGCACCAAGCTGATGGTTACTTCCGTCGCCCTTTGTTACATCATAGTTTACAGTGTACTCTACATCCGTCCATGGAAGCGAGTCACAATCCAGACAGTATTTACAGGTATCATGTGTTTCTGCGTAGTAGTGAACTTGATAGGTTCGCTCGCCTGCGTACTTATCCGGATCGATATATCGTCCTTCCGGTCGGTACTCGGTGATGCGGTAGTCTACCGTTACATCCCACACCCGCTTTGTCGGTGACTTCGGAGATGTATGGCGGTAGCCGATGATATTTCCGTCCGAGTCATAGATTGGATGCGCGCATCCTGTGAGTGTTCCGGATTCGGTGAGGAACTCTTCCAAGTCTTCTTTTGAAACAAACGGCTGGTCGAACAGATTCTTTTCATTTCCGTATTCATCCAGCGTAATCGTATCAACGGTTTCCCATCCCTTTCCTGCGATGTTGCGCTCTAAGGTATAGGTTGCGTTTAAGTAGGCATCGCCCATCGGCGTATGCTGCTCATCATCCCAGCCACCGTTCTTATCAATCTTTTCTACCGGAAAACTGAAAGTCGGAAAGTAGTCAACATCCGGCGGTTCGCACCTTTGCGGTTCTTCGTTTTTCGGCGCAGTATCAGTAATTTTTAAATATCCGACAACCGGGTCCTCAAGACCGGAAATCATGCCCTGCGTATGCGCCGTTGTCGTTGCATGCTCCCAGTAGTAGAGCTTATATAGGTTCTTATCTTCCTTAAACTTTGCTTCAGCACGCTTAGCCGCAGCGCCGTTATGTTTTACCATGATGGTCTTATTTAAAACCTCGGCCCTCTTTATCGTAAGCAAATACTTATCCTTATCGTAGGTAAGCTCTGCAAGGCTCTTTGCAATTTTCTTCTCTCCGCCGCTGCTTGTTTCTTCGGCAAGGTAAAGATCATCGCCGTAGCTTCCCGCCGCTACTTCAATGGTTACCGGATAGCTTTCGACTTCGCCGAGTGCAATTTCTTTCGGCTTTTTCTTGTCTATGCTTGCGATACTTGCGTCGAAATGTTCATACTTCTTGATTTCCTTTACCATGAAGTCGTAAATATCTTGTGCGTTACTATTCAGGCAGTTATAGAAGTGTGTCTTTGGAATCTTCTTGGTTCTCGGGCCTTCAAAATAGCTTTGGTAGTACAGACCGCTTGCCTTCAGCGTAAAATTCTTGTCAGTACGCTGCATCTGTCCGCACTCCCAAATGAGAGCCTGCGACGCTGCAATCCAAGCATTCAGATTTCCGCTTCCTTTGTAGCCGAGGTCGCGAAGTTCTTTTATGGTGGAGCCTGTGGTCGGTGCAAACATCATAACGGTTTGCATATTGTCAATGATTTGTTTGTTCCTTCCATCATAAGCATTTGCATAATATGAACTATCTCTATCATATGCTTTCAGTTTGTCGGAACGCTGCACCACGCCATGCTCCACGCAGTAAACGAGGATGTCTTTCTTTCCGGTGGCAATCTCAAACTTATGGATTTTTCCACCGTCTCCATCTTCCACACATGGACCTATATCTAAGTATGCTTCATTAGGTCCCTCCATTTTCGAGTTATATCGTGCAACATAAATTTCAACTGTCTTTCCCGACAGCTTGTTTCCGGTATCGGACTGCTTGAGCGTACCGGAGTAGCTTGCCGCAAATGCAGTATTGTCATAGCCGAGTAAATTTGAAAACGGCATATAGGTGAAAATTACTGCAATGGCAAGTAAAAGTGTGAATATTCTATGTCCTGTCGTTCTACTCATTTCCTTTCCCCCTTTTTGGACATTCCTATGGCAGTTTTTTCTGCCCTCTTCATAGTGATAACTTTCTCTGTGCGTACCCTTTGGTGAGGCTCTTGCCTCTTCACGCCTTCTTTTTCTTTCGCATTTGTTATAAATCATTTTCCCCTCTCTTTCCACGAAAAAAAAGACACTATGTTAGCCATAATGTCTTTTCGTTTTACTATTCTTGTGTAGTTATATTCTTAAAAGCATACCAAAACCCAAGTTTTGAAGTAAATCTTAGCCCCGTCATATGGAGAACCTAAGCCCATTGGAGAACCGTTCTGCATTTTACGAATGAAAAGATATGCACTTTCATTGCCGCCCTTAAAGGTTACTTCTTCAATGTAATCTTCATAGGACTGCGTTAATTCAGCAATAACCGCTTCCGGAGCTGCATAGCGTGAGAACCGGTCTCTTTGCGAACCGCTGATGTAATATGTGCCACCCTCCGGTGCATATCCCGGATATTCTCCTGCGGCTTCATCCCATGCACCCTCTCTCTTATCAGCCACAACGAAGATCGGGTAGTTCTTCTTCGCCCATGCCTTTACATTTTCCTGTACGGTTTCAAAGATATAGTCGATGTTCTCTGCTGTGATTTTTTCCTTTGCAGTCTGCTCCTTA
>CABQMM010000134.1 GCA_902465215.1 uncultured Bacillota bacterium | reverse complement strand
AGGATGCCGAAGAGAACGGCGAGGACGAGGAATCCGAGGACACCGAAGAGAACGGTGAGGGCGAGAATCCCGAGGATGCCGAAGAGAACGGCGAGGACGAGGAATCCGAGGACACCGAAGAGAACGGCGAGGACGAGGAATCCGAGGACACTGAAGAGAACGGCGAGGACGAGGAATCCGAGGACACCGAAGAGAATGGCGAGGACGAGGAATCCGAGGACACCGAAGAGAACGGTGAAGACGAGAACCCCGAAGACACCGAAGAGAACGGTGAGGACGAGAATCCTAAGGACACCGAAGAGAACGGTGAGGACGAGAATCCTAAGGACGCCGAAGAAACCGGCGAAGACGAGAATCCTGAGGACGCCGAAGAAAACGGTGAGGACGAGAATCCCGAGGACGCCGAAGAGGCCACCGAAGGCAAGGCGTCTGATAAAGATCAAATCGATGACGAAGAACAAGACCCTGACGATGATGAAACAGACGACAAAAACAGAGAGGATGAAAACGGAATCGAAGATGCAGATGACCCGCAGGATGAAGAGAATGAGTCCAACGGAATCGAAGACGGCTCTTCCGATGATGATGCGGCGGCGATGAGTGCGGAAGAAAATGGCATCTCTGATACGCCCGAGGATTCTCCCTCTCAAGCCAGCGATAACGGCATTTCGGATGACGATTCAGGTCAAACTCCAGCTTCCAAAGAGGACAACGGGATTTCCGATGGAGACAGTGTGCCTGATGCTTCTAATGATCAAGACAATGGTATTTCGGGTGAGGATCCCGCGTCTTCTGGTAGCGCGGAAGCTCCGGCAGAATCAAGCTCGCAAGATAATGGAATCAGTCAATAATAAGGAGGCGGTTGCAAGTGGAACTGATGAAAAAAATAGAAGTATTTGATGGTCGATTGCTTCACGATAAACCAGTACCCTATCCGGTTGGCCCTGTGAAATGTACTTTGCGTGGAGATGGAAGCAGCGCAGGGCAAGTCATCAATTTGGATGAAAATCTGCTCAGCCGGCACATTATGCTTCTGGGAGGTATTGGTACTGGTAAGACGAACACGATCAATCAGCTGCTGAATCAACTGCTGAACAATCTCACAACGGAAGATATTGTGATAATCTTCGATACGAAAGGAGACTTTTATCGGGAATTCTACTCGCCCGGAGATGTTGTTATCAGCAATGACGGTACAGCTACTGGTCCGAACGGCCCGGACTACTGGAATATCTATAATGAAATTGAGCACGATGAGCATATGGAAGAAAATATCATCGAAATTGCAAATGCGCTCTTCCGAGAAAAAATCGAAAAAACAAATCAGCCGTTCTTTCCAAATGCAGCTAAAGATATTTTTTCAGCTGTATTGGCGCATTTTATCGACTACGGAAAAGAAGACCTCATGAACAATGAACATCTCAAAGATTTTCTGGACAGCACACCGTCTTCTGACCTGCGCAGGTTGCTGAATATGCGTAAGTCTACACGATCTATGGTAAGTTATATTGCGGACGATTCTTCTGCACAGACGCAGGGCGTTTTGTCAGAGATGCAGCAGGCCGTGCGGGAGATGTTCATCGGAAACTTCAAAAAGAAAGGAACGCTTTCTCTCCGTCAGCTTGTACGTGCAAAAGGTGGGCGCTGCGTTTTTATTGAGTATGATTTGGGCATTGGTTCTATGCTGGCTCCCATTTACAGCCTGATGTTTGATTTGGCAATCAAAGAAGCACTCTGCCGCAAAAAGAGTGCAGGAAGCGTCTATTTTATCACGGACGAGTTCAGTCTTCTGCCTAATCTGCGTCATGTGGATGACGCTGTTAACTTTGGACGTAGTTTGGGCATCAAGTTTCTGATTGGTTATCAGAATATCGAGCAGATCGCTGATATCTATGGTGAAGCTCGTGCACACAGTCTGCTATCTGGTTTCCTGACGGGCATCTTTTTTCGATGCAACGATGCAGGTTCTGTCCGGTATATTAAAGAATTCTTTGGACAGAACCGAAAGAAAGAGGTGTTTATGTCAGCGGTGCAGGGACGCGGCATCTCTGAACAGATACGGGATGCCTACGTTGTAGAAGACTGGGATATTTCGCGTCTGGGGTTAGGCGATGCCATTGTTGGGCTCCCCGGTGCGGAACCGTTCCGATTCCATTTTGCACGAGCCTGAATCATACGGAAGGTTATTTTTAAGGAAGTATGTTATGAAAGTATGTCAATATTGCGGCACTTCTGCACGTTTGGATGAACAAAAATTCTGTGCTAAATGTGGCAGGCCATTTGAAACGAATGAATCTGAAGCTCCCGAAACTCCTGTGAGAGTTCGTGTTCCGAAACAGCCTCAGGAGAGTAAAACCGAGGAAAAGAGCGAAAATGTTCCTGCGCGGAGGAAGGTTGCGGAGCCAAAGCCCGAAGTCCCGGCTGAGCCTGCCGCCGCACCTGCTCGACGCAAAACGGTTCGACCTGAACCGAAAAAGCCCGTTGGAATTCCGCCTCTGGAACCTATACCGGTGCTTCCTGTTCAGCCTGAAAATATCCCGTCGCTTCCTGCCGAAGAAGTGCAGAACGCCCCGGCAGAATCTTTCTTTCAAACACGACCGGAACCCGAGGCTTCATCCGAGACTTTACCGGATACTCCGGCTGATTTGGTGGATGCCGTTTCGGAAATGCCGATTTCTCAGTCAAAAAAAGGCCCACCAAAGGTTTTTCTGGTTCTGCTTGTTATTATCTTTGCAGCTGCATTGCTCGGCGGCTTTTTCCTCTGGAAAAAAATCGCGCTGAGCAAAAATGCGACCGTTGGAGGCATTTCTTATAGCATTGCAGATACCGCCAGTCTTTCCGTTGAATCTCCTTCGGATGAAGATTGGAACAACCTGTGCAGGTTGTCTGGTCTGACCAGTCTAACGATTACTGGAAATATCGATTTGGACGCCAGAAAGCTGAATGAATTGAGCACGCTGCAGGCGTTGACGGAGCTTTCTATTGACGGTGCTGTTTTTCCGGACGGGCTTTCTTCGCTGGCGTCCCTTTCAGCGTTGGAATCCCTCTCCCTGACAAACTGTCAGTTGAGCAGCAGCCAGTGCGATGGTGTGAGCTGGCCCGTCTCTCTTCGCAAATTGGACCTTTCGGGGAATGGCCTGACCGATATTTCTTTCCTCCGAAATTGTACATATCTGGAAGAGCTTTTTTTGGACGAAAATAAAATCATTGATTATACTCCTGTTGCCGCTTTGACCGGTCTGACGACACTTGGCGTAGACCAATGTCAGGTTCAGGCGGTTAACAGCTTGCCTGTGCTGAAAAAGTTGCTCGTAAATGGTCAGGAAATCGAGGAACCCGCAGCATATCTGGCGGAGCTGAGTTCGATGACAGAGTCGTATCAGAACATTATCAGTCTGTTCGAGGCTGGTGACTTCGATGCGCTAACGACTGTATTACAGCAGCTCGAGACTGCTGGTTCTCTGGATGAAAATGTATTGACTTACGCAAATGGTTGGCTGATGACCAATAGCTCAGAATGGGATATTATCCGGGCAAGTCTGCCGAGCGGTTCGCAGATGCTTGTATCCGATGGCAACGGTCTCTATTATGGTCAGATGAACAACGGAAAGCGTTTTGGAAACGGTATTCAGCTGTTTGCCGTAAATCATAGTATTTACAGTGGCTCGTGGAATAATGATCTTCCCAACGGCATGGGTACTTACCGTAAAACAATTGCAGACGGAACCGTTCTTGAATTTTCTGGCAACTATACGGATGGCTATGAGAATGGTACTATGACTTTCACAGCCGCAAGTGATTCAGGGACTCAGTCTGGTAGCTACACTGCTGTTAACGGAACTCGCACGACGGTGGAGCAGATTAGCGATAATCAGGTTGCATTTATCCGGTTCGACACGATTTACTGGTACGACGCTTCTCCTGACGGCCACGGTGTAGCGATTGCTTCCATTCCGTATCAGGAAGAGAAGGTTATTCAAATTTCGCCAAAAGCAGAACCTGCTCCTTCGAATAGCAAAAATGGCTCCGGTAACAAGAACTCCAGCGGAGCAGAAAGCACGCCCCCTTCTGCACCTCAACCCAGTGCGCCGACCGAAAGCTCTTCTGCAAGCAGTTCAACCGCAGATAGCTCGAATCCATGGAACATGACCCCGGAAGATGCTTTGAAAAAAATTCAGGATGGTGTACAAACTGCTTCTGATATCTACCATGCAGCAAAAGAAATCTATGATATGTTCAACTAATCCTGTGGAGAAATTTCAGGAGAATAAATTATGAAAATATGTGCTTATTGTCACACGCCTGCGCGATTTGAAAATCAGAGATTCTGCTCTGTATGTGGCAAATCTTTTGACTCTGAAAAAGAATCTCATGAGAATAACACGGCATCACCGGAGCCTCCCGCAGAAGAGCCTGTCCCTGCAACACCTGTCCGGAGGCAGCAACATCCAACACCTGTAGAAATGCCAAAACTGTCGTTAGATCTCGAGCCTACCAAAGAAACAAATACGCCCACCCAGAGCGTTTGTGAAGAGGGGCAATCTCCGGAAGTAGTACGTCAGCCAACTCGTAATATGCCTGCATATACTCCCCCTTCAAAGGAAAAGGAAGGACCTACTCCTGTGACTGCGCCCAAGCCCGAAACAGGAGAAAAGAATCCTCCGAAGGAAACTGCTTCTAAGCCATCAAAAGCAGAAACGCCCCGACCTGTCCGTCCTCATAATTGGTGGGTTATTCTTGTTATTGTGCTTGTTGTGCTTTTGCTGGGAGGTTTTGCGTTTGTGTTCCTTAACAGCAAGCCTTCGGAACAAAATCCCTCTGCACCTTCTGTGGCCGATGTTTCCGCAGCATCGGCCGCGCAG
>CABQMM010000133.1 GCA_902465215.1 uncultured Bacillota bacterium | reverse complement strand
CCGAAAACCGCGTGGGTGTCAGCACCGGAAGTCCGGATGGTTTCGCACAGCCTGCTTACAGACCGTATGGACAGTCAGCCGCAAGAGGCGGACAAAGTATCAGCTATGATCCGCTGAAATACGCGAAGCAGTCCGTCAGGGAAACGACGAGAGGCATCGGTGCGCAAGCATTCGCAGTCGGTGACCGTGTTTCGCACGCAAAATTCGGAAGCGGCATGATAATCGAAACGGATGACAAAACCGTTACGGTTATTTTTGACGAAGCAGGGCGCAAGAAGATGGCAAAGGGAATCGCCCCTTTGAAAAAGATATAACGGAGAACGAAGAATGGAAAGAATGAAAGAGCTGATTCGTCTGCTGAACGAGGCAGCGAAAGCATATTATCAGGAAAGCAGAGAAATCATGCCTAACTACGAGTATGACAAGCTCTACGATGAGCTGGAGGAACTCGAACGGAAGACAGGAATTACGCTTTCAAACAGTCCGACAATTCGTGTGGGTTACGAGGTGCTTTCGGACCTTCCGAAAGAAAAACATCCGAAGAAAATGCTTTCCCTGGACAAGACCAAGGATGTCGGCGCACTTGCTGCGTGGCTTGACTCGCAGGAGGGCGTGCTTTCGTGGAAACTCGACGGCCTGACAATCGTACTGACCTATGAGAACGGAAAACTCGCAAAGGCGGTAACGCGTGGAAATGGCGAAATCGGTGAGGTGATTACTTCAAATGCGAAAACTTTTGAGAATCTTCCGCTTGCAATCGACTTCAAGGGGCAGCTCGTGCTCAGAGGCGAGGCGGTTATTTCCTATGCGGATTTTGAGAAGATAAACGATGAAATTACGGATGAAGGCGCGAAGTACAAAAACCCGAGGAATCTCTGTTCCGGTTCGGTGCGTCAGCTGAATAATGAAATTACCGCGCAGAGGCATGTGCAGTTTTTCGCCTTTTCGCTTGTGTCTGCGGACGGAGTGGAATTTAAGACAAGAAACGAGCAGTTTGACTGGCTGGCGGAACGAGGTTTTCAGGTTGTGGAGCATGTCAGCGTAACGACAGAGACGATTTCGGATGCGGTTGGCGCCTTTGAGGCAAAGATTGCGGACAACCCGGTGCCTTCGGACGGTCTTGTCCTGAATTATAATGATATAGAATACGGGCGGTCTCTTGGGGAAACCGCAAAGTTTCCGCGCGACTCGATTGCTTTTAAATGGCAGGACGAAATCAAAGAAACCACGCTCAGCGAAATCGAGTGGAGTGCTTCGCGGACGGGACTTATCAACCCGGTTGCGATTTTTGAGCCTGTGGAGCTTGAAGGCACGACGGTGAGCCGCGCTTCGGTGCACAATATCAGCGTTATGCGTGAGCTTGCGCTCGGAATCGGCGATACGATAACGGTGTATAAGGCAAACATGATTATTCCGCAGATTGCCGAGAATCTTACAAGATCGAATAATGTTGAAGTTCCGGAAAACTGCCCCGTATGCGGTGCACACACGGAAATAAAGGCAGAGAACGGGGTGGAAACCCTCGTATGCCCGAATCCTGCGTGTCTGGCAAAACAGATTAAGAGCTTTACGCATTTTGTTTCGAGAGACGCGATGAACATCGAAGGCCTTTCGGAGATGACGATAGAAAAACTCATCGCGCGCGGATTTATCAAGGAACTTTCGGATCTCTTTCATGTCGAGGAATATAAGCAGGAAATCGTGGAGATGGAAGGCTTCGGGGAGAAATCCTTCCGCAATCTCAAGAACTCCGTCGAGAAGGCAAGAAATACCGATTTGGCGCGTTTTTTGTACAGCCTCGGAATTCCGAACATCGGTACGGCAAACGCCCGTCTGATTGCGCGTTTTTGCGAGAATAAATGGGAGCGCGTCGAGACCCTTACGAGGGAAGAACTGCTTACAGTTGACGGAATCGGTGAAATTATGGCGGATGCTTTTCTTGCGTTTTTTGCCGACCCTGATAAGCGGAAGATGGTTGATGACCTTTTGAAAGAAGTGCATCTTGACGAAAACTTTGAGGAGCTGGGAACGGCACTTGCAGGAAAGACCTTTGTTATTACAGGCTCGCTTACACATTATGAGAACCGCGACGCACTCAAAGCTGAGATAGAGAAGGCCGGAGGCAAGGTGGCAGGCTCGGTAAGTGCCAAAACTTCCTATTTAATCAATAACGACATCAACTCGACCTCGGGCAAGAACAAAAAAGCCCGTGAGCTCGGGATTGAAATCATAGATGAAAACACAATCATGGAATGGCTTTCCGGAGGTGAACAATGAACACGAACCCAAACAGAACAATCCGAAAATTAACCGTTGCGGATGTAGAAGGCTACCTTGAAGTCTACCTCAACGCATACCCGGCGTACAAGGATCTCGACGATGAGTGCCGCGAGAAGTATAGAAAAAAGGCGACGCTTGAGATAACGAAAAATAAAGAAGTCATCCACATGGGCATGCTCGAAGGGGATAAAGTAATTGCGATTATGAAGGTCGTGCATTTTTCGCTGAATCTTTTTGGCAAAATGCATCCGGCCTGCGGTCTGATGGCCCTCGGCGTGCACCCGCTGTATAAGAAACAGGGCGTTGCACTTGCCATGATACGCGAATTTGAAAAAATTGCCTGCGAAGAGGGCGCGGCGGTTACGATGCTGCTTCCGTTTAACATTCCATTCTACAGAAGAATGGGATATGGCTTCGGCGGCAAAATTGAGGAGTATCATATTCCGACGACGGGCCTTCCGAAGACGGATGGAGCGGGAGCGGAGCATCTGCGCTTCCTGAGCCTTGAAGATCTTCCGGCTGTTTTGGAATGCCACAAAGCATTTGTAAGGGCAAACCACGGCATGGTGGATAAGTTTGAAGAGGAAATCCGCGGAATGCAGGACGACTCTCAGGTTTTCCGAATCGGATATGAAGAGGACGGCCGTCTGCGAGGCTATCTTGCGTGGTGCTATCGCGAGGCGAGCGATGTGAACTATACGCAGATGTGCATGTCGGTTGAAGAAATGGTTTATGAGAACGGCAAAATCTTAAGAGAGATGCTCGGATTTATCCGAAATCAGGCGGACCTGTGTCAGACGGTGCTTCTGCGCAGCGGTGAACCGGATTTCGTGCATCTTCTTGAGGATCCGCAGGACATTTCCAAGAATTACATCGATTTCGGCTTCCTTCAGACGAATGTTGCGGCGGTTGGAACCATGTTTAAGATTATAAATCCTGAAAAGTTTATCGCAGATACGCGATATAGAGAATTTTCTGCGGCACATAGCGATAAATTCACGGTGAAATTTCAATATGAGAAAGAACTGGAGCATGAGGAAGAAACGGTCAATGTTGCCTTTGAAAACGGCGCATGGAGGACTGCAGGCAGCGAGGAAGCGGATGTCACCGTAAAACTCAGACAGGGAACCTTTGCATCTGTTTTGATGGGGTCTGCGGATATTTCGGCGATGGTGCGGCTTGGCGGAGCGGAGATAAGCAATGCAGACAGCCTTGCGAAACTGGAAAGCCTGTTTTCCTATCATCAAAAGCCTTGGTGCAATTCCGACTATTGACCTACACGCTGTTTTGTGTTAAAATAATCAGAAGAATGAAAAATTGCCTTTAAAGAGCTTCGCCTGGCATGGTTTGGGTCCTGCGCAATGGGATGCCGTGAACCTTGTCAGGTCCGGAAGGAAGCAGCAATAAGCGGAAGTTCTTATGTGCCGCAGATTAGCCTTCTCCAACGCCTCGCGCGGCTCTTTAAGGGCAATTTTTTTCAAGTTTAAATACCAGAAACGGAGAAATTATGTACACCGCGCTTTACCGGGCAGAAAGACCCGAAGTGTTCGATGAAATTCTCGGACAGGAACACATCGTAAAGATTTTGAGACATCAGATAGCAGAAGATACCGTCGGTCATGCCTATCTTTTTTGTGGTACGCGTGGAACGGGAAAAACGACGACGGCGCGGATTTTAGCCAAGGGTGTCAACTGTACCGATCCGAATGCAGCAGGAAAACCGTGCGGCAAATGCGCAAACTGCAAGGCAATCAGTGAGGGAAACTTCATGGATGTTATTGAGATTGACGCAGCTTCCAACAATGGTGTAGAAAACATCCGCGAACTGCGGGAAAGTGTCAAGTACCCTCCGGCAGTCGGCAGGAAAAAAGTGTACATTATAGACGAAGTTCACATGCTTTCGACAGGCGCGTTCAACGCTTTGCTGAAAACGCTGGAAGAACCACCGGAAAATGTAATGTTTATTCTGGCAACGACGGAACCCCAGAAACTCCCGGCAACCATCCTTTCCAGATGTCTGAAATTTGACTTTAAGCGTGTGCCGCTGAATCTGATTATGGACGGTATGAAACGCATTTGTGAAGAAAAGGGCGTTGAAATTTCCGAAAATGCGCTGAAGCTTCTGGCAAACTGTGCAGACGGTTCAGTCAGAGACGGACTGAGCGTGCTCGACCAGGTTCTGGCGTCAGGGGAAAAGAAGATTGAAAGAGACGACGTGCTGGAGTACATCGGCACGGCAGGCGAGGATTTTTTCATAGAGCTGACCGAGAAAGTTTCCCTGCAAAATGTTGCGGACGCGCTGGTTTTGCTCGACGAGGTTTTAGCGGACGGAAAAGATGTGCGCAGCATTATGAAGGACTGGACGGCATATTACCGCAATCTGATGATAACGAAGTTTATCCGAAATCCGGAAGATTTGCTGAATATGTCTACGGAAAATATACAGAAAATAAAGTCGCAGAGCGACCACATTTCGCTGGATGAAATCAATGACGCGATTATCAAGCTTTCAAAGGCGATAAACGATGCGAGATGGTCCACACAGCCGCGGATTCTTTTGGAACTGGCGATTGTCAACATCGCTACGAATTTTATTGACGAGTCGCCGGGCGTAAAGGAG
>CABQMM010000132.1 GCA_902465215.1 uncultured Bacillota bacterium | reverse complement strand
GATGTCGTATAAAGCTTCTTATATCCTGACGACTTTTTCGCCGAACGCCAAATCTGATAATAATCCACTGCAAAGCCCGAGGCTGATTTTTTCCAGCTAAGCTTTACCCTTTTATTCGTAGTTTCTGCCTTTAAATCAATAATTTCCGTCTTTGCAAGTCCCAGGCTGTATTTCTGAATCTGCGCGATTGTATCCTCTTCGGTCATAGCTTTAACCGTAAGCGTGCAGACCTTCTGTGCCACTGCATAATTGTCTGTTTCCGTCGCTTTAACGGTAATCTTAGCCGTGCCGACTCCGACCACGCGAACCTGACCGCTTTCATCGACCGTCGCTACAGCAGGTGCATCGGAAGTATAACTCAGCACGCCATCTCCGCTTGTTGCTGCGCTCAGATTAAAGCCTTTATCAGTTTCTTTTCTCGTATAATTCGTATATCTTGTAGTAATCGTCTGTGTTTTCTTTTCCGGCTTCTCCGGTTTCGTTATGGTCGGCGTTTCTTCCTGCGTCGGTTTTGCACAAGCCTTGGACGGCATATTTTCATAAACCGGAATCAGAAAAGTCATCGCAGAATCCAGCACGGAAACATAACCGTTCCGAAGCGCTGCCGCTTCACTTTCCGCCCCCTGCACATTCGTCATATACTGTCCCTGCCCGACGCTGTCTGCACCATTCATCACATTCCATTTTTTGAAATAAAGCGTATTTTTATTGTTCTGCACATAGTTGATTCCATAGAACTGCGCACCGCCCGTAATGGCTTTGCGAATGCTGTCCCAAGGTCTGCCGTAAACGCCTTCCTGCGACGCATACCATAAGCCTCTGGTTACGGCGTCCATGCTGCCCTGTCTGTATGCGCCGATGTTGAAGTAATTATAGTAACCTTCATAGCCGGAAACAGTTCCTGAAATCGAGCCTCCTATGCCGTTTGAACCCTGTTCCACCAAGATCATGGACGCCAGTACATACGGATTCACATTCGCCTGCGCCCCTGCCTGCATCAGAACTTCTGTGTAGGTCGCACCCGGTTCATCTGCAAGTTCTCCTGCCATGAATGTTCCCGCAAGCAAATTGGACAGTCCGCGCTCGGACTGCGTACTCGCATCATAAGAATGGGTAAGGAACTGGAAAATTCCTGTTTGATTGAGAAAATTTCTCGGGTCCATATAGTATTTGATAATTCCATCTGACGCGCAGACCCATCCGCCGCTGTCGTAAACGATATATTTACCCGTATCCGCATCGTAAGCACCCTGTGCCTTGGATTTCCACGCTGCCGGAGAACTTGAAGCGACAAGGCTTGTCCCGAGCTTGCTTTCTTGCGCAATGGCATCGCTCCAAGAAAGTCCTGTATGCGCTGCCCTGAAACTCCATTCCGGATACTGAGCATGAAGCTGCCTCAGATATTGTTTGTAGCTGTTTGGAAAGCCCTCACTGCTCAAACGATTTTCAAACGCCTCGTCGTTTTCATAAACCGCATTGCTTTGCACCGCAATGTAACTTGCGGAGGAATAGCCCTTGCTTCCGGATTTATAGCTTATGTAGTACCATTTTCCGCCGTTCGTGTCGGAAACCTCATCCAAAATCGTGACTTCATCATTTAAGCTCACATAGCCTGTCGCGCTGTACTGCGTGCCCGGGCCGCTCCGTACAAATAAAGACGATGTTGTCACAATTCCTGTCTTCGCGGACGCAGCATCTGCCGTCTCCGCAAAGCCGAAGTAAAGAATTCCCACTAAAGTCAGTAACAAAATCCCCACCATTACTGCATATATTTTTTGATTCTTTCTTAAACTCATCCATGTTTCCTCTTTTTCTGTTTGTTTTATTTATTTGGCTATTTATCCGGTCCGAGTCTCCCATCATTGTAATGCTTGCGGCAAAGGGAAACATACATGTCATTGCCGCCGACCACAATCTGCTCGCCCTGTTTTACAAACTGTCCGTCCACAATTCTTGCTACCATCGTCGCCTTGCGTCCGCACCAGCAGATGGTCTTAATCTCTTCGATTTTATCCGCATAAATCAGCATATAATAAGAGCCCTCGAAAAGCTCGTTTCTGAAGTCGTTTTTCAGCCCGTAAGCAAGCACCGGAACATCGAAGCTGTCCACAATTTCAACCAGTTCCTGTACATGATGTTTTTTCAAAAACTGACATTCATCTATTAAAACGCAATCGATTGTCTGCTTTTCATTTTCACGCATAAATAACTCTAAAATATTCGTATCGTCCCCCACGATCATCGCTTCTCTTTGGATTCCGATTCTGGAGGTCACAACCCCTGTCCCGTATCGGTTGTCGATTGACGGAATCAGCGTCAGAACATGTTTTCCTCTTTCCTCGTAATTGTATGCAACTTTAATCAGTTCAATGGACTTTCCGGCGTTCATTGTGCTGTATCTATAGTATAACTGTGCCATCGGCGCTCCTTTCTAAGGTCCGGCGCGGCAGATCCGCGCGGAATGTATACATCTATTTTAATAGAAAATCGCAAGAAAAGCAAATATATAATGCAAAAACACCCGAATCGATGTGTTTTATCCCACCGATTCGGGTATAAAAATAAGTAATTCTAAAGTAAAAGTTCTTCGTCCGTAACAACACCTTCCGCAACGATGTTGGTAGGTCCGGTAAGAAAAATATCCTTCACACTGCCGTTTTTGAAATCTTTTTTGATTGTGATAAACAATTCTCCCCCGGGCACACTTACATGCACATCATTTCCGCTTACAAGATTTTTTTCCGTAAGAACCGCTGCAACGCTTCCGGTGCCTGTGCCGCAGGCCATGGTAAAGTCCTCAACGCCTCGCTCGTATGTGAGTTCTGTGAGAGTGTCCCTTCCGGTTATCTCGTAAAAATTCACATTGGCACCCTTTGGAAACTTTTTATTGTATCGGAGTTCCTTGCCGAGATGTCTCAGTTCCTCTTTATCCATGGTTGACAGTCCCGGAATTTCCATTACGACATGCGGCAGACCCGGATTTCCGAGTTCAACGTACGAATAGGTTCTTTCGATTCCGTCAACGGTAATTTTCTCGTCGATATTGATTTTGCTGATGTCGTTTAATCTTATCCGATACTGTCTTTCATCGATTCTTTCCCCGATTACAAGACCGGCGGTTGTTTCCACGCGCTGCGTAATTCCTGCAAGGTCGTTTTCGTACCCATACCTTGCTATGCATCTGGCACCGTTTCCGCACATTTCACCGAGACTTCCATCGGCATTGTAAAAGCGCATCTTGTAGTCACCGCCCTCTGTAGGTGCATCCACGAGCATAAGTCCGTCCGCTCCTATAGAAAGGCGTCTTGTGCATATTCGCTTCGCCAAAGTCCCAAGCTTTTCGACAGACAGCTTTTCTTCCATGTTGTTTATGATAATGAAGTCGTTGCCGGCTCCCTGCATCTTCGTGAATTTCATTCGCGTTTTCCTCCCAAACATCCTGACCGGCTAAAATCTCGAATCATAAAATTCGCTTGCCGCACGGAATATTACTTGTCTCATTTCCATATATTCCTTCATGCTTGCACATTTATATGCAACAGTCATAGGTCCTTTTCTGACGATTCCCTTGACTCTTTCCGCGCCGTCCGCCATGACGGTCTGCTGGAATGTGATTTCCATCGTAATTTCTTCCGGAATCTTTGCACACGCGACATTCTTCGCATTTTCTGCGGCTTTCTTTGCCTTGTCGTAAATCAAATCAAGGCCGGCTTTGCGAGGCAGGCACTTTGCCGAATATCGCCCTTGCGCATATTTCACAACTGCAATTTCCACTTCCGCACAGAATGCCTGTGCTTCCTTTTCCAAAGCGTCATCGCCGGATGCCATGATGAACGGAACCCCCTGTTCTGCAGCATAAAGCGCATTGATTCCCACTTCTCCGTATGCGGTGCCATTCACTTTCATCTCTCTTATGAGATACTGGTCATAGGTGTGGTCAAGCACAGCGTTCTGCGTTCCGAACATCGCGTGATGTCCCAAAAGAAGAAGCCCGTCATAACTTGAATCAATGCTGTGAACCATGGAATCCGGGCGGCAGTCTCCCCTGAGCAGAAACGCCCTTTCATCCAAAAGATCCACGCGGATGTTTTGTGCGACTTCGTGTGAATCACATACCAAAACTTCATCTGCGCCCGCATCAAACAGCCCTCTGACTGCTGCGTTGACTTCTTCTGTCATCAAAATCCTGGCAGCCTCATAGCCGGGTTCCCCGGGGATGATTTCTCCCGGGGAAACGACTCCGTTTGTGCCTTCTAAATCTGCTGATATAAAAAATTTCATTTTCTGTCCTTTCGTTTTACCGTTATCCTTTGCAAAGACAGATTATGCTGTTTCCTTTGCATTCTTCTTTAAGTAAACCTGAGGTTCCTTCGGAAGCTTGAAAAGCGGGATAAATCTGTCCAGTCCTGTTAATGTTAATAATAACATAGAAATGACCGCAACCCAAGCCATATAATTGTGGAATATCAATCCGCTTACGCTAATCAATCAATGGTAATTTGGTGTTAAAGCCATTCCGGTATTTCGTGATTTGCAGTCATATGCTCATAACTCTGTCTCTTCACGATAATCGAACTTTTGCCCTCCCTTACAAGGACAACAGCCGGAATCGGACAATTGTTGTAATTGCTCGCCATAGAGAACCCGTAAGCACCGGTTGAAAAGATTGCGAACAAATCGCCTTTTTCTGCCTTGTCCGTAACCGCACAGTCTCTTATCAGAATGTCTCCGGACTCACAAGTCTTGCCGCATATCGTGGCTTTGTCGTTTCTCGGCTCATCCGCCTTGTTTGCAACCACGCCGTCATAGACTGCCTCATAGAGTGCAGGTCGGATGTTGTCTGCCATGCCGCCGTCTACGGCGATGTATTTTCTTACGCCTCTGATGTCTTTGATATTTCCGATTGTATAAAGGCTGAGTCCCGCCTCGGCAACAATGCTTCTTCCCGGTTCAAATACAACCGCCGGCATTTTGATCTGCATTTCTGCGAACTTCGATGCGAT
>CABQMM010000131.1 GCA_902465215.1 uncultured Bacillota bacterium | reverse complement strand
AGGGGTGCAAAGGCGAAAGATGCAGCGCGGATGAGCGGTGTGAACGAAATTGCGAAGGCAAAATGTATATTTACATACCAAATCAAGATTTTAAAGAGGATGGCGTGTGAATTTTTACAGATAAAGGAAGTTAGCACACTGAAAGAAATTCGGAGATTATACGATTGAAAAATGGAAATCATAAGATCGTTGAAATTTCAATGTTTGTATGAATTCAAAATTTGGGCTTCTTACAGAATGATAAAAGAAAAATGCTTTGCATGGGATAAGATGTAAAAAAGACACGCGAAGCGATGCATTTTCGTATTTTGGAGTGTAAATATACATTTTGCCAATAAATGGCAGTGAAACAAATGCGCCGCCGCCAATATATAAAAAGAAAAGAGGAAGAGAAAATGTCTGAGTTATTTGAAACACTGATGCTGATATGTTTTGGGCTGTCATGGCCTATGTCTGTAGTAAAAGCTTACCGATGCCGAACCGCGAAGGGAAAAAGTATTTTTTTCCAGATTGCAATTTTGATTGGTTATGTCTGCGGAATTCTGAGCAAGATAACTGCGGGAGCTATCAACTACGTGCTTGCGCTTTATCTGCTGAACCTGCTCATGGTTTCGGTTGATTTAGCACTTTATTTCAGAAACAAAAGATTGGATATGGAACTTGCAGAGGCTTAAGGCACAAGAGATCGAGGAATCGGAGAATTCTCCTTTGAAGGGAGGCAGTGGAAAAACAACCGTTGCCTCTTGTTTTTTTGGCAGAATTGGGATAAGATAGTAACGGACAAAGGAGGGTGAAAACATGGAAAAAATCAATGCATGGACGAAATACAGCCCGGAGCAGACGGAAGAGCTGGAGGTGCTTTGCGCAGAGTATAGGGACTTCCTCAGCCGCGGCAAAACAGAGAGAGAATGTGCGGCGCTCACGGTTGAAATGGCAGAGGCCTGCGGTTACAGAAATCTCAGCGAACTGATTGAAAACGGCGAGACGGTGAAAGCCGGCGATAAAATATATGCAGTCAATATGGGCAAGGCGGTAATTCTTTTTAAAATCGGTACGCGTTCGATCGAGCAGGGAATGAACATCCTCGGTGCGCATATTGACTCGCCGAGACTGGATGTCAAGCAAAATCCGCTCTATGAGGATTCGGGTTTTGCGTATCTGGACACGCACTATTACGGCGGCGTCAAGAAGTACCAGTGGGTGGCTCTGCCGCTTGCGATTCACGGCGTAGTGGCAAAGAAAAACGGCGAGGTCGTAAATGTGGTAATCGGAGAGGATGAAGACGATCCGGTTGTAAGCGTTACGGATCTTTTGCCGCATCTGGCTGCCAATCAGATGCAGAAGAAAGCGTCGGTGGTTATCGAGGGCGAGAAGCTGGATGTTTTAATCGGAAGCCGGCCGCTGAAGGCGGATGCGGACGACGCAGAGGCAGAAAAGGTCGAAGGCGGCGAGGATGAAAAAGCAAAGGAAAAGAAGGCGGAAAAGGAAACCGTCAAAGCGAATATTCTGAAGCTTTTGAAAGATAAATATGACATCGAGGAGGAGGATTTCCTTTCGGCAGAACTGGAAATCGTTCCTGCGGGCAAAGCCAGAGAGACCGGAATCGACCGCAGCATGATTATGTCCTACGGGCAAGATGACAGAGTTTGCGCGTTTACATCTTTGAAGGCGCTGCTTGATGTCGGCGAAGTGGAAAAGACTTCCTGCTGCATTCTCGTGGACAAAGAAGAAATCGGAAGCGTGGGAGCGACGGGAATGGAATCAAAATTCTTTGAGAATACGGTTGCGGAGCTTTTAGACCGTATGGGCGCTTATAGCGATTTAGCGCTGCGCAGAACGCTCGCGAATTCCAAAATGCTTTCGTCGGATGTCAACGCGGCTTATGACCCGCTCTATGCGGATGCTTACGAAAAGAGAAATTCCTCGATGGCAGGCTGCGGCATGGTATTCAATAAATTCACCGGAGCGAGAGGAAAATCCGGCTCCAACGATGCGAATGCTGAATACATCGCAGAAATCCGACACATTATGGACGAAGCAGGCGTGCGCTTCCAGCTTGCAGAACTCGGCAAAGTCGATGTCGGCGGCGGCGGTACGATCGCCTATATTCTGGCACTGTACGGCATGAACGTTATCGACTGCGGCGTTGCGGTTCTGAACATGCACGCGCCATGGGAAATTACCAGCAAAGCAGATATTTACGAAACGAAGCGCGGTTATGAGGTTTTCCTGCGCGATATGAAATAGGGTAAAGCGCGCCGCCGGGCCTTGCCAGTGGAGAGTGTCCCGTCTTAGGGCTCGCCGCCGGGCCTTGCGCGAAAGCAGGATGCGAAGGCTGAGCAGCTTTCGCGCAAGGCTGGCCCGCTGCGCGGGCGCGCGCCCCGGCGCGCCCGGCGGCGCCCACAAAAAAGAAAAATGCAGGCGGTTTAGAACCCTTTTATCAGGGTCCGGAGCGCCTGCTTTTTTCTGCAATTAACTTCATTCATTATTTATGTGATAAAAGGAGTATTATCCGAAAATCATCATCTCGGAATCGTAATTCGCTGTTTGCAATTTACAATTCGGGAATCGCTATCCGAGGATAACGCTGTCGCTGGCGAATTTTGAGCCGCTGACTTCTTCAAACTTATGAAGAAGGTCTTCGATTGTCAGGTTCTTCTTTTCTTCGCCGCTGATGTCTAAAATGAGTCTGCCTTTGTCCATCATGACCAAACGATTGCCGTAAGTAATGGCGTCCTGCATGTTGTGCGTAACCATGAGGGCAGTAAGGTTATGCTCATGTATGATTTTGTCACTAAGCTGCAAAACCTTTGCGGAGGTTGCAGGGTCGAGCGCTGCGGTATGTTCGTCGAGCAAAAGCAGCTTCGGCTTTTGGAGGGTCGCCATCAGAAGCGTTACCGCCTGACGCTGCCCGCCGGAAAGCAGGCCAACCTTTGTTTTCATACGATCCTCAAGCCCCAGACCGAGCTGGGCCAGTGATTTTTTATACATTTCTCTTTCTTTTTGCGAAATACCCCATGCCAAAGTTCTGCGTTTGGTTCGTCTGTAAGCCATTGCAAGGTTTTCCTCGATCATCATTGTGGGAGCGGTTCCCATCATCGGATCTTGAAAAACTCTGCCGATGTACTTAGCCCTTTGAGTCTCATTTTTATATGTCAGGTCTTCACCGTCGAGGATGATACGCCCGCCATCGGCTTTATGTACACCGGCAATGAGGTTTAGCATGGTTGATTTTCCGGCGCCGTTGCCGCCAATTACGGTAATGAAGTCGCCGTCGTTAATTGTGAGGTTCAGTCCTTTGAAAATCTGTTTCTCGTTGATTGTTCCGATATTAAAGGATTTTTCTATTTCAATCATTCTAAGCATTTGCGCCACCTCCTGCATTTGCGCCCGAAACCGTGACAGGATCTTTTGCGAGTTCCTCTGCGATCAGAGCGTCATATTTTTTTGCATTTTCTCTGCGAAGCTTTGCTTCTGCCGATTTTTGCTGTAAAACAGGCAGTGCCAGTGCGAATGCTACGACAACCGCGGTGATAATCTTAAGGTCTGTTGCCTTCAGGAAGCTGAATGTGAGCGCGCAGGCGATAACCGTTCTGTAGATGACCGCACCTGCGATAACTGCGAGCAGTTTCAGCGCAAAATTCATGTCTTTGCGGATAAAAATGACTTCGCCGATGATGACGGAAGCCAGACCGATGACGATGGTGCCCTGCCCCATGGTTACCAAAGCCGAACCGTAGTCAAGCTGTGCGATAAGGCTGCCCGAAAGAGCTACCAGCGCATTGGAAATCATAAGACCTAAGATGATGATTCTGTCTGTCTTAACACCGAGGGAACGCGCCATGTTCTGATTGCTGCCCGTCGCTCTGACCGCACAGCCGATTTCCGTACCGAAAAAGTAGTACAAAACGGCAACGATTATAATGCAGACCGCTGTGCCTAAAATAATGGAAACCGTGTTGCTGACTGTGCCCTCAGGAAGAATGGAAAGCATCCATGTTTTTACGGACGGCTGCTCGAGCGCAACGGTTGCTTTGTCGCTCATAATACGTATATTTACCGAGTAAAGTGCAATCATCGTCAAAATTCCTGACAAAATCGCCGGGATTTTGAAAATTGTGTGCAGAAAACCCGTCACAAAGCCTGCCGCGGCTCCCGCGAGAATCGCGCAAAGGATTGCGCCCACAGGGCTCATGCCGCCGTTAATCAGAACTACAGTCACGGCCGCGCCTAAAGGGAAAGTTCCTTCGACGGTCAGATCCGCGATATCCAGTATCCTGAATGTCAAATATACACCAAGCGTGAGGATTGCCCATATGAGACCCTGAGCAACTCCGCTTATGATTGTCGCTGTTGAAATCATTTGTCTAAACCTCCAAAAATACCTGCCCCAAAGGTAAGGGAAAAGGGGCAGGTGTATGTCAACTTATCTCCCCGCAAAATTTATGCAGGCGGAGAGTGGTTGTCTGTTTTATGCCATGCGCCGTAAGGCTTGCCGCTCGGCTGCCGTGCGCCGCGCCGGCCTCTATCTGCTTGACTCGCCGCTTATTCAGCTGCCGGAAGCAGGGTTGCCGTCTTAGCTAAATCGTCCGGAATCGTGATTCCAAGCTTTTCAGCTGTTTCTGTGTTGATTGCAACTTCCAGTACGTTTTCATCTGTCTGGTATTCGATAGGCATGATGGATGGTTCCATTTCACCCTTCAGAATCTGTACAGCCATGGCAGCTGTTGTTTTGCCAAGCTCGTAGTAGTTGATGCCGTAAGTTGCAAGGGCACCGTTTCCAACCATGCCGGATTCACCTACGATGGTCGGGATTCCGCATTCATTTGCTGCTGCGGATACGGTTGTCATGCCGTCAGCCAAAGTATTGTCTGTCGGGATGTAGATAAAGTCAACCTTTCCCTTTAAGGACTCGATTGCGGATTTTGCTTCGTCGATTGCGGAAACTGTCTTAACAACGGATTCCATGCCCTGCTCCTTGATTGCAGCTTCTGCAAGGTCGGACTGAATCT
>CABQMM010000130.1 GCA_902465215.1 uncultured Bacillota bacterium | reverse complement strand
ATATAAATAAGTTAAAGTAAAAAAATATATAAAAAAATTGTGAGAATGAAGGTGAAATGAATGGAGAAGAAAGGTTTTGCACGAAGGGCCAATAAGCCAGGAAATGGGAAGCGAAAAAGGCTGACTCAAGCAATGACTTTGTCATTATGTGGGTTGATGCTGATCTTTCAATTAAGCAGCGCAACTGCTTTCGCGAATGAGGCAAACTTCGGATTATGCGAACATCATCCGGCTCATACGGAAGAATGTGGATATTCCGAGACCGACACGGATGCGACTTGTAATTTTGTGTGCACAATTTGTCCGGTGCAGGAAATGATTGAGGCATTGCCTTCTTTGGCGGAATTGCAAGAGCAGGATGCAGAGGCTCAAGAGGCTTCCTATGCTCAGATAATGGATGCTTATGACGCTTATGATGCTTTAACAAGCGATGAGCAGGCACAGGTTTCGGGGATTGATAAATTAGAAAGCCTGCTGTCCTATTTCAATCAGGGAATAAGTCCGGCAGATACCGCAAGCGGTATAACGCTTACTAGCGTCACCATCGCAAACGGAGACGGAACAGGCAGCTATAATCTTTTAGAGACCGATAGCTTCACAATTCCCTCTGATAGGGCGATGATACTGAATGTTGCAGTAGCAAGTGAGCTAAATGCTAGCAATAAAACAGTGAAGATTACAGTTCCCGATGGACTAGTAATTACTGATTATACTAAAGCGTCCTCTTTCATAACCGCTGCGGATTTTAAAGCATCTTCAAGTGATTATGGCGGATATAAGCCGGACTCCGGAACACTTACTTATTCCTTGAGCGAGATGGCGGAAAACGAAAGCTTTAACATAACGCTGGAAGTGGATAACGTGCTGTGGAGTGGATTAGATAATGTTACAATAGCCGATGCACTTAAGGTCGAAACCTTTGCCGGAAATGAAAGTACTCAGACGGGACAAGCAGAAGCCAAAGCTACAATCACAGGAAGCCGAGAACAGACTTTGAGCAGCTGGGATGCAAATATTGCTGTTCCGGCGAGCGCCGATACGCCTTTCTTGATGCGCAGTCTTGGAGTATACCATGTAACTGATGCCGGCTGTGTTGAATTTCCTACTTATTATAATGAACTGCGCGTAACGGTCTCGTTGCCACATAATGAAACGAAGGACGTTTACGGGGAACTTGTGCGCCTTGATGCACAGGTAGACCCGGATAGGACTGTAGCAGATCCGACAGGTCATAAAGTCACTTTTGTTTGGGATGATTTGTATGCTAGAACGATTCCAATAAAAGCATATTTTAAGTGGGGGGAAGATGCGAATGTCGGAGATACCGTCAAATGGCCGAACGCTTCTGGCGAAGCGGTATATAGGGACAATAGTACGCGACTCCTGGGTGTATCAAACAGAGCAATTACAGAAAATGTAGAGTTTGTGGTTTCAGACAGCGAATTGATGACTATACAAAGGTTAACGAGGCCTGCTATTTATTCCGAATATAATGCGGATCCAAACATCGTATATAGTCTCTGCATGTCCGGCATCAGAAATGACGGGCTTGCAGCGAGTGCAAATAAAACAGTAGAATTCACATATAATTCCGAGTACAAGGATAAGATAGGCGTTACAGCACAGGCAATTCCTGTTCCTACTAATAGTGCAGCGACAAACATTAAATATAGGACCAATAAAAACAGCACGCTGCGCTCTTATTCCGGCAATGCCGTTAAGGTGCCTAATACCTATCTACATATTTTCACAGCACAAATGGCAGGACTCAGCTCAGGAGAATATTTTACATATATTCAGGCAGATGTGGGCAGCTACGAAAAGGGATATGTAGGATATCAAACAAGTGCCGTTTACGATCCTGTCACTAACAGAAGCATTACATTTGGTAAGTTGCTTTCCGATGATGTCGGAACCTATTCAAATTTCTGCACTCTGAAGATTAGAAACACGGAAGACCCTTCAGATACGGGAGTTGAACAATCGACAAACCTAACTGTTACCGACACTTCTGGATATCAGACACTGCAATTGACTCCCCCAAGCGGCTCCCCTTTATCTACTTCATCGGCGGTTGCAGGCGAGACTGTTTCCGTTAACGCTATAGTAGCCGGAAACAGGTATCCATACAGTAACAATCAAATCATACCGGATACGGAACTGTATATTCGACTTCCGGGCAGTATATCACTGAAAAATCTGCAGTTATTAGGTCGAACCAGTAATAGAATAACAGGTGATCTTGCATCAAAGACGCTGAACGAAAATTCCGATTATACGATAACAAAAGACCATACTGAAGTCGATACAGGTTATGTGGTATATAAAATCGAATTTACCGGTAATAGCGGGAAAATAGGATGGTTCAATGAAAATCTTGGAGAAAGACAGATTCGTTTGAGCTTTGATATGGATATAAGCTTGGATGCACCTGCTATGAGTCTTAATTTACGCGATTGTATTCTGGGTACAAGTAAAACAGTTACTATAGACAGCGGCGGTTCAGCAAGAACATATTTAGTTAAGGATACTTATGATGCCGATAATGACGGTAATACTGAGGAATATATGGGTACTTTCGACGATAAACGTACCGATTCAACACTAACCGTAATGCCGGCTCGGCGAGGTCTTTTGGCTGAAATGAGTGCTAAACTGGGAGGTGAAGCGGATTACTACAATTACGATGATGATGCGAAAACGATGCCTCTTACGGAAGACGACGTTATCGATGTGAACTTATCCGTTTTTAACAATTCCAACGGAGCAATAAATAAAGAAGATGCAGACAAATTCCATTATTACATTCCTGTTCCAAAAACGGGAGATAACTGGGATTCTCTGATGCAAAATGAAGCGTTTTCGACGAATATGAATTTAACAGGTCCTGCAACTATCACAACTATCAGAGGAAATGTTGCGGATAAGTTCAAGGTGCAATACAGTACTACGGTAAATTCCAGCGCGTCGAAAGGGTCCGAACAGTATTATGACGAGGATATTGATACAAACTATGTAGACGCTGACAAGATTTCAGACTGGACAAAAGTTAAAATGATTAGGGTAAGTGTGGCCGATGGTGTCACATCAATTCCTGCAAATGCGGACGCCTACATCGCACTGCAATATGAAGCAGACGACGATGCAAGCAACATTGTAGGCAATACTTTCCAATTTTCTTCTGTAGGTTATACAGGATACACCGTATCTGGAGCGTATACGAGTGGCTACCTGCAAACAAAAAGTATTCGTGGGGAGCTCCAGACAGGAATCCTAGCCGGAGATATATATATCGATAAGAATTTTAACGGTATATATGAAAGCAGTAAAGGCGATTTGTCGTATACTGACAGCGCGGTAACCGTTAAAATCACGGATGTGAATGATCCGACCAATACTCGCACGGTAACAACCAGCACAGGCAGGTATGAAGTTAGAGGATTGAAGGAAGGAACCTACACCGTGGAGGTAACCAATCCCGGCTCAGCTAATGCATCAGGTTCAAATCCGTTGAGATTCTCTCTAGCGACAGATTCTATATTTACGGAGGACCAAGAACATACGATTGCCACAGCTACCATATCCGTGAGCGGTGACAATGTGGCGGATAATAAGGGGAGAAACATTGGGCTGCAGCAGCCACACACGGTTACTTTTAATGCGGCCAATGCAAATCTTTCTTTCACGCAAATGCGTGTATGGCACAATAATAAAATTGAACTCATTCCGGAAGTAACGGCTACTGCGGGTTGGTTCTATATGCAAAAATGGACAACAAAAGATGGAGTCAAAACACCTGATGAAGTTCGGGCAATAGAAGTTAATGAGGATATGACGCTTGAGGCTGTTGTTGACAAATTGTTTAATCTAAATTATGATGGCAATGCGCAGGAATCAGGACAAGTAGATGGTTTACCAACCGTTGCTAAAGCATATCTCAGCGGCACATCGGTGACTCTAAGCACTGCAACACCAACCCACAGCGATGTAGATGGTAAGAGACTCCTTTTCCTCGGCTGGACGGAAACGCAGACAACTAAAATTTATGGAAAAGACGATACTGCACCAACGATTGTAACCGAAGTAACGATACCGGAAGGTAACAAGACCGTCTATGCAGCATGGGGTTATGACGAAAACGGTGAAGACACTCCAGACGTATTTGAAAATAAATACAAGCTGCTTTATGATAGCAATGCACAGGGAGGCACGGTAAGCGATGTACCAACCGATAGCAATGCATATATCAAAGCTACTGTAGTGACCTTGAGTGCGACAAAGCCGACGCATAGCGATGTAGATGGTAAGAGAGTCCTCTTCCTCGGCTGGACGGAAACGCAGACAGATAAAATTTATACAAAAGACGATATTGCACCGACTACAGTATCGAACGTCACGATACTCGATGCTGATAAGACCGTTTATGCAGCATGGGGCTACGATGAAAACGGTGAAAACACTCCGGACGTAGAGGAAGATACCTATTCCTTAATCTATGACGCAAATGCGCAGAATGGTGATGTAGAAAATGTTCCGACTGACAGCGAGCATTACCTTAAGCTGACGAAAGTAACCTTAAGCACGACAACACCGACGCATAGCGATGTAGATGGCAAGAAAGTGCTCTTCCTCGGCTGGACGGAAACACAGACCGATAAAATTTACGAGAAAGACGATACTGCACCAACGATTGTAACTGAAGTAACGATACCGGAAGGTAACAAGATTGTTTATGCGGCATGGGGCTATGACAAAAACAGTGAAGGCACTCCGGATGTTGTAGAAACTAAATACACCTTAACTTATGATGGCAATGCACAGACAGGTGAGACAGCAAATGTTCCGACCGACAATGAGGCATACCTTAAGAATACGAAAGTAACCTTAAGCACGACCAAGCCGACGCATAGCGATGTAGATGGCAAGAAAGTACTCTTCCTCGGCTGGACGGAAACACAGACCGATAAAATTTACGAGAAAGACGATACTGCACCAACGATTGTAACCGAAGTAACGATACCGGAAGGTAACA
>CABQMM010000129.1 GCA_902465215.1 uncultured Bacillota bacterium | reverse complement strand
CACCTGAGCCGGTGCACCATCCGATTTTCGAAACAATTTCGTCGGGAATTCCCGCAAAGTTAAAGAACTGCTTCTCTATTCCCAGCGCCAGCGATGCATGCTCCGCAAAAGCCGCACAGTTCATCGGTCTGCTGAGCGTTCCCATCCTGCAGATGCAGGTGTCATCGCCCGGAAGCGCTCCAATATCTTCGATTCCAAGGATTCTAGCGAGATAATCATTGTTGCCTCCGATACATTTATCGAACGGCGTATGCGTGGAATAGACGCTGATACCTCGCTTTATAAGCTTCACTATATGATTTCCCGTAATCTCATTTCCGTCAACCTTTTTCAAGCTTCCGAAAATCAGCGGATGATGCGTCAAAATCAAGTCCGCGCCCGCACCAATCGCTTCGTCAATGACTCCGTCGTTAATCTCAAGAGCAACCAAAACTCTTCTGATTTCTCCGTTTGAGGCTCTTATCTGAATGCCGGAATTGTCCCATTCCTCCTGAAGCTCAAGCGGCGCGATTCTCTCCACTTCTTTGATAAAATCGTCAATTCTCATCTCGCGTTACTCCTTAAAAGATATTCCAAATACGAAATCCGGTATTCCTGATGCCGTATTTCGCGCGGCGTAGTATATTTTCCCTTCCGCATATTCTCTAAAATCTCAACTTCCAGTCTCTTTTTAATGCTCAGATATTCCGTAAGCAGTTCATCACGGTAGTCCAAAAGCGTATGCGGAAACTCATACTCAATATCATCCCCGTTCATCTGTCTCATGATGGCAACCTCCTTCGGAATCGCCGTCAAAACCTCACAGATATATTTTCGCTCTCTCACAAGGTTCTCGCCTATAATGCTGAAGCCGTGATCGTACAGCCAAAATCGAAGTTTTCCAACATCCTTTCGGGGCTGCAAAATCAGTTTTTTAAAGGACTGTGCTTTTGCTAAATCCTGCTGTAAGATTTCCGTCATCAGTATACCGCCCATACCTGCCATTACAACCGCATCCACTTCACCCGGTGCAAGAACTTCTATGCCGGAGCCAAGCCGTAAATCGAACTTCGTATCAGGATAAAGCATTTTGCAGTTTTCCTCTGCCTTTGCCAGAGAGCCTCTGCTGATGTCTGCCATAACGACGCTTGGACATATCTTATTTTCCCACAGATAAACAGGCAGAAAACCATGATCGGTTCCAATGTCCGCCATGGTTTCTCCCACATTTATTTGATCTGCAATTTTTTTCAGTCTTGGGCTTAGCTTAATCATATGCTGCCTTCCCTTTGCCTATTCCAAATAATCCTTCAGTTTCTTGCTTCTGCTCGGATGGCGCAGTTTCCGAAGTGCTTTGGCTTCAATCTGACGAATACGCTCACGCGTAACTTCAAACTCCTTGCCCACCTCTTCAAGCGTTCTTGCTCTTCCGTCCTCAAGACCGAAACGAAGCTTGAGGACTTTTTGCTCTCTCTCTGTCAAAGTATCCAGTACCTCAACAAGCTGCTCTTTCAGCATGGAGAACGCTGCCGCCTCTGCCGGTGCCGGAACATCCTCATCCGGAATGAAATCGCCAAGATGGCTGTCCTCTTCCTCACCGATAGGCGTTTCGAGAGAAACCGGTTCCTGCGCAATTTTCTGAATTTCTCTTACTTTTTCTACTGAAAGCCCCATTTCTGCAGCAATTTCTTCCGGGGTCGGTTCACGCCCGTAAGTCTGCAGGAGCTGTCTGGACACACGGATGAGCTTGTTGATGGTCTCAACCATGTGAACCGGAATACGAATCGTTCTCGCCTGGTCAGCAATGGAGCGGGTAATTGCCTGTCTGATCCACCATGTCGCATAAGTCGAGAATTTATAGCCCTTCGTGTAGTCAAATTTATCTACGGCCTTAATCAAGCCAAGGTTTCCCTCCTGAATCAAATCGAGGAAAAGCATACCACGCCCAACATAACGCTTGGCAATGCTGACAACCAGACGCAGATTCGCCTCGCAAAGCCGCTTTTTCGCGTCCTCATCACCGTTTTCCATTCTTCTGGCAAGCTCGATTTCCTCGTCCGCCGAAAGCAGCGGCACCTTACCGATTTCTTTCAAATACATTCTAACCGGATCATCGACTGTCACGCCCTTTGGCATAGTAGCCTCTAAATCCAGATCGTTAGCTTCTTCAATAATAATATCGGGGTCTTCCGTCAAGTCAGTATCATCTTCTAAAATAATATCGAAATCATCCGGCTCGGTTTCTGAAACAATTTCAATGCCCTTGGACATCAAAAGCTCGTAAATATCGTCCATCTGATTCTTGTCCAAATCTGCAGACTCTAAAATGTCGGCGATTGACGTATAGGTCAGCTTGTTTTTCGATGTCTTACCCTTGTCAACAAGTTCTTTAAGCAGCTCCTGTTTTCTATCTTCTGTAAGTTCGCTACTTGCTGCATCCTGCGCATAGGAATCATTTGACGTCTCACAGTTGTCCGTCGGATTAACACTTTCTGCATTCATCTTTTTGTCTTCTGTTGCCATTAACTTCTTCCCCCGTATGTTTTAATTTTCATTTGAACCTTCATAAGTTCTTCCGTCAGTTCTTTTATTGAATTTTCACCAACCTCTTCGTCTGCCAACGAAAGGCGTGCGATAATTTCCTTTTCTCTGGAAAGCAGTTTTGACAGTTTCCAGTTCCGCAGGCACTCCGAAAAGACCTTGTCCTCGTTGCCCGCAATGATAATTTTTTCAAGTTCTTCGGTCAGCATCAAGCTCTCTGCAGGCTCCAGCCGTTCCAAAATTTCCGCCTGGTCAAAATCCTCCTGCATTCCATACAGCTCGAACATAATGTTCAAAACACGCTTCGCCAACCGGCTCTGCATAATTTCCTGTTTATCCAAAAGCTCTTCTACAAACGGTGGATTCGTAATCAAAACCTTCATCAGCGTCAGCTCCAAAGAGGAAAGCTTCTCTTTTTCCTGTTCTTCAAGAGTTCTTTCCGCGCGCTCATAATGATGCTGAATCCGATGCTCACCGCCATTATTATTGCCTAAGATTTCCATTCTTATAGCTCCTTCAGCAATTTTCAGGTCTTTTGAGAGTTTTTTTATGTAAATATCCGTTTCCACAGGGCTCAAAGTCCTCAAAAGCTCTGCCGCCCGCTTCACGAAGTCAATTTTGCCTTCCTCTGTATTTATATCCACATTTTGTCTGATTGAATCAAGTTTATAGTCAATCATCGGCAAAGCTTTATCAACAAGTTCCAAAAAAGCCGTTTTCCCGTGCTGTTTAATGAATTCGTCGGGATCTTTTCCGTCCGTCACATGCAGCACCTTAACCTTACATTCCTGCGCGCCAAGTACGTCAATTCCGCGAAGCGCCGCCTTTCTGCCCGCCTGGTCGGCGTCATAGGATAAGACAATATTTTTTGTGTAGCGCTTGATGAGCTTCGCCTGATTTTCAGTCAGTGCCGTTCCCAGAGAAGCGATGGCATTGCGCACACCGCCCTGATACAGAGAAATGACATCCATATACCCTTCAACCATGATTGCGCAGTTTTCTCGTCCGATTTCTTGTTTGCAGATGTTCAGCGCATACAGATTATTCTTTTTTTGGAAAACCCGGTTTTCGGGCGAATTCAAATATTTCGGCTGCGCATCGCCGATTGCGCGTCCTCCGAAGCCGATGACCTTTCCGCTCGTATTGATAATCGGAAACATCACGCGATTGCGGAATTTATCGTAATACCTGCCCTTGTTTTCAGAAATCAGTCCAAGTTCGAGCAAAATCTTTTCTTCCACGCCTTTGTCTTTAAAATAACGGTAAAGGCTGTCCCATTCTTCGTCAGCATAGCCAATGCCGAATTTTTTCAGTATCGGATCCTCTATGCCGCGCTTTTTCATATAGGAATAGCCGGGATTTTGGGCTTCCGTAAAACTTCGATAGAAAAAACGAGCCGCTTCTCTGTTTATTTCGTAATATCTTTCTCTGTCCTTGTCTTCCCGTCCGCCGATCTGAATCGTGATTCCGTTTTCCTTCGCCAGCTTCTCGACGGCTTCCGTGAAGTCCAAATTATAATAACGCTGCGTGAACTTGATGACATTTCCGCTTTCCCCGCATCCGAAGCAGGTAAAAATCTGTTTCTGTTCCGATACGACAAAAGAAGGTGTTTTCTCATTATGAAACGGACAGCACCCTTTATAATTCGCGCCTGCCCGTTTTAAGTCCACAACCTTCGCCACCTCATCGACAATATTGATTCGGGACTTCAGTTCATCAATGCTCGCATTATTAATAAATCGACCCATTCTCCGCTCCATAAAAACCTTTATAGTTTATTATACGAGGGAAATGGGTCGTTTCCTTTTTTCTTTTCAAAAAATGTCGAAACAAGTCAGTAAAAAATCCGTTCGCCCGCTATTTCCAGCCTTTCGGAACGAATAAATCCGTATAAGCCGCTAAAGCAAAGCGGTCTGTCATTCCTGCCACATAATCCTTAACTGCCTCATTTTTTCCGTCACGCTCTGCAATTTCCTTCATGTCTTCGGGAAGCTGGTCGATATTCTTAATAAAATAGTCGTAAAGAGAACTGATGACAACTTCGACCTTGTTCAAATCTTCTTCCCGCTTTACTCTGCTGCTCTTATAGACATTTGCAAACATAAAAGTACGAAGGGAATCCAGATTCGTTTTAAATTCAGGACTTTGACAGATTCTGTCTTTACCGTCACTGTTTACAATAACATCTGTAACCATATTATTGATGCGTTCGCGGTGCGTCGCGCCGAACACGCGGATGGCCTTTTCCGGAAGATCCTCTGTCGATATAACGCCGCTGCGAATCGCATCGTCAATGTCGTGGTTGATATAGGCGATGCGGTCGCTGAGCTTTACAATCTGCCCTTCTAAAGTGAACGGAATTCCGCTTCCCGTATGATTGACAATGCCGTCACGAACTTCCATCGTCAGATTCATGCCACGCCGCGACTGCGTGGATTCAATTGCATCTGCAACCCGCAGACTTTGGACATTGTGCTTGAACCCGCCGGGATGGATTTTGTTGAGAACCTCTTCTCCAT
>CABQMM010000128.1 GCA_902465215.1 uncultured Bacillota bacterium | reverse complement strand
TCACCTGCATCCACAATTTCCACATAGGAAGTCTTCTCCTGCTTTTCCTTCGCATAGGCAGAAACACCCGCCAAGGAAATATTGTCGCTTACGCCGCCGTGCATATCCCCTGTATAAAGAATTACGATGTCATCCGCAGTAATCTCCTCAGCAAATGCCAAGGTCGGCATCATTGCTGCAATCAGGCAAACTGCCAAAAGCACAGTTAAGGCTTTACTTCTCTTCTTCATTCCCCTGTCTCCTTATATCCGTTATTTTGTCTTTTCAAAGTTCTCTTAAATATCCCTTGCAATCTTTGCCCCGATATGAGCGTTATTCAATACCAGCTTAATATTTGCTTCAAGGCTGCTGCCTTCTGTCAAATCCTTTACCTTGCTCAAAAGGAACGGCGTAATCCTCTTGCCTTTCACCCCTTGTTCTTCACATTCCTTTAAAGCTTCTTTGATTACAACATCCATTTTTTCATACGGAATCTCGTCCTCCTGCGGAATCGGGCAAGCAATCAGCATGCCGCCGCGAAGTCCCAAATCAGCCTTTGCATTGATAAGGTCAGCAATGTCTTTCGGGTCGTCCAGTCTGCATTCCGATTTAAATCCGCTCTTTCTGCTGTAAAATGCAGGGAATTCTTCTGTTCCATAGGTAATTACCGGAACTCCCGACGTTTCCAGATACTCCAAAGTTGCGCCGATGTCTAAGATTGACTTAACGCCTGCGCAGACAACTGCTACTTCGGTCGTTTTCAGTTCCTCAAGGTCCGCAGAAATATCAAAACTTTCGCCTGCGCCTCTGTGGACGCCGCCGATGCCGCCTGTTACAAACAGTTTAATACCTGCCATATGCGCAGCAATCATCGTTCCTGCAACGGTAGTCGCACCGTTCATCTTTTTCGCAATCACAAGCGGGAAATCTCTGCGGCTTACTTTAAGCACATTGTCTGCAGTTCCCAAATACTCTATTTCTTCCTTCGTGAGGCCGATTTTGATTCTTCCGTTGATAATCGCAATGGTAGCCGGCATTACGCCTTCCGCTCTGATAACATCTTCAACTGCAATTGCAGTTTCCACATTTCTCGGATAAGGCATTCCGTGCGCAATAATTGTCGACTCCAATGCCACTACAGGCGTACCTTCTTCCAGCGCCTTTGCAACTTCCGGTTTAACATCAATAAAATTACTATACATTTTCCTGTACCCTCCTCTTGATTTCCTCAAAACTCATTTTATCGTTTACCGCCTTTTCGCTTTCCATCGCGACCTGTGATGCCGCCATGCCCAGGCGGGCGATTTTGTCAATTTTCATGTTTTGTGCCATTCCGGTCAGAATCATCGCAGAAAATGCATCTCC
The DNA here is from genome assembly GCA_902465215.1 of uncultured Bacillota bacterium. Classification (GTDB taxonomy): domain Bacteria; phylum Bacillota; class Clostridia; order Peptostreptococcales; family Anaerovoracaceae; genus CAG-238. Next base: position 3,700 of record CABQMM010000128.1, on the reverse strand, counting down.
AGCGCCGGTGGCACTCTTTATTGTAATACTTTTTGCGGGTCTTATAAAGCCCTCTTTTTCTTTATTCTTAAAATATACGCCTTCGCTGTTAAGCGTAATGTATACATTCTTTACGCCCTGCCGGATGAACCAGTCTCCCACGCGCCGTAAATCGTCCTCATTTGCGATTTCAATTCCCGACAAAACCTCTGCTTCAATCAGGTTCGGCTTAATGCTGTGAAATCTTCCGATTAGATTCTTCGCGCGCACCGCTTTATTTGCGGAAACCGGATCGAAGAAAAACGGTTTTCCTTCAAGCATTTCCGTCACGCCTGCGAGCATTTTTTCTTCCAGATTGCCGTCCAGTGCAACCGCTTTCGCCTCTTCAAAAATCCGAATATTTTCTCTTAAAAACTCGGGTGTGAGATTCTCGATAATCTCCATATCGCACATTCCAAGCTCCATATCCCGCTTCTCATTCAAAATCGACAGGTAAATCGCCGAGCCGGTATTCGGGATTTCACGCACAAGCGAGACATCCACCCCTAAACTCTTTAGGTGCGCTTTCGCCCCTCTGCCGAGCTCATCGCTGCCGATTACTGAAACCATCGCGACATCAGCCCCCATCCTTGCAGCATTTTCCGCAATGTTCCTGCCAACGCCGCCGTAAGCGATTGAAATTTTCCCGGGATTGGAATCCTGATATTTCAGTTCCCGATATGGATAGCCTTCGATGTCAATATTGATTCCCCCGATAATTACTATATCTGACATGTTTTTTCTCCCATAAATTCTGTATGCGCCCGCTCTGCCGATTAATCCACAAAAACGCTTCCGCCTATAAACTCCCTGATAATCGAATTGTTGGCGATTGCCGAGTCATCATCAACCGTTCGGAAAAAGCGCAGAAAGTTCAGCAGCCTGTGCGCATCCGCATACTCCGGCTCGTCTCGCGTAATTTCTTCAAGCAGCGGTTTTGCATATTTTTTTAAAACCGAAATTTCATATAGGTGCACGGAATTAAATACCACATCCGCTTGATTTGAAAACGGGAAAATATTTTTATCTTCACCTGCTCTTACCTTCGGCCAACTGTCGATTGTATTTTGCGCACTGTAGCCCCTGTACTTGAAGTCACGCACCATACGACGCAACATTCTGTGGTCCGTCGTAACAATGCGGTTATGATTGTCGATATTCAACTGAATCAGCGGGCTTATGTAAATTTTAAACTTCTCGTCTTCTGCGATTTTTGGTGTCAGCGCCTCATTTAAAGCGTGAATGCCTTCTATGACAATCGGCTGACTGCCCTTAATCTTAGTTTTCCTTTTTCCGAATTCTTTATGTCCTGTCAGGAAATTAAAGACCGGCAGGTCAACTTCTTTGCCTGCGAGCAGAGCATTCATATTATCATTGAATAAATCAATATCGACCGCATTCAGATTTTCATAGTCCTTTTCGCCGTATTCATCAAGCGGTGTCTGCTCCCTCTCCATGAAATAATCGTCGGTCCCCAGATACAGCGGTTTCAGTCCGTGCACACGAAGCTGAATGCAAAGTCTCTGCGCAAAGGTCGTTTTCCCCGACGATGACGGGCCTGCAATCAAAATAATTCTTTTCTTTTGCTTTGTAATCGTCTCTGCAATTTCTACGATTTTGCTCTCATGTAGTGCCTCTGAAATCTGAATTAGTTCCTTAATCTTGCCCTCATCAATTCTGCGGTTCAAATCGGAAACATAATTGATTTCCATCAGCTTGCCCCAACGTTTTTCCTCGCCGAAGGTCTTATACAAAGCTTTTTCGTCCACATATTCCGGAATCACGTTCGGATTTGACGGATGTGGGAAGCGCAGCAAAACCCCGCGTCTGTATTTCATAAGCTGAAAATATTTTATATACTCCGTTGACGGAGCCATAAGTCCGTAAAAGAAGTCCATATAACCGTCCAAAGAATAAAACGGAATCCTCTTCATATACGGATTTTCTTCCAAAAGAGCAATTTTCCCTCCGCGTCCGCTTTGGATAAAAAAGTTCTCCGCTTCTTCCTTCGTCAGCTTTATTCTTTCAAGCGGAAGGTTTTCCGCAACAATTTCTTGCATTCGCTTTTCAATTTCCCGAACCTGTGCCGCCGTAACCGGCACATCAGATTTAATTTCGGTATAAAGCCCTTTATTCAACGAGTTTTCAATGTCCACCTCAAAATCGCCGAGCACATCGTAAACCGCCTTCAGATAAATCAACGACAAGCTGTTCTGATAGATCAGATTTGCCACCTGCGTCCGCATATCCAAAAATTCGATGCGGCAGTCCCGATGAATCTTATAGGCTAAAGTTACCAGTTTATTGTTCACCTTCGCCGCCAAAACTGTATATGGCAGCTCATTTTCCATCGTTTTATAAAGTTCCTCAATCGAGGTTCCTTTTTCTATCGTAACTTCCTGAAATTCTCCTCTAAGCTCTTTTTTTAGTTGAATTTTCATAGTTCCCCCTGTTTTGCTGTGATTCAATGATTCTTTCCTTGCGGCAACGCCGTAAGGACGATCGATAGAATCATTATACCATAAAGAAATAATAAAAAAAGCTTTTTAGGGCAAAATAGATGGCGAAAGGAGTGATTACTTTGAAAAAACTAATTCTCATTCTGATGATAATTGGCGGAATCAACTGGGGTCTGGTAGGATTCTTTAACTATAACCTTGTGTCAAGCATTTTCGGCATCAAGCTCGAGGTTATCTCTCGCATTATATATGCGGTCGTGGGTCTTGCGTCCTTATACGGAATTTCTTTTTTATTCAAAGACAATACCAGACACGCTTAATCCATTCTGCCGTCCGAAACAATTTCGGCAGCAGAAATACCGCCTCGACTTCGCGGGGCGGTATTTCTGTTTTTCTCTTGGAAAGGAGTTTTATGATGAATCAGAAAAGCCCTTCTGCTGCCGCTTCCGGCTCTCCCATCATGCTTGCTGTTTCCGAATAGCTTCCGGCGCATTCTTCGGCAGTATTTGCCGTTTCGCGAATTGGAATGTGACTTCCTGCCGGAGCTTCATAGGTTTCCGGATGATGCGCCTGTTCTTCCCCGCTCCTTCTTAAATCATTCCCATAAAACTTAAGTAAGATTCGGATTGTCTCCAGAACTTCATCCTTGTGCATCGTAACCCCTCTGCTCATACGCTCATGGTTCGGATCCCAATCCCTGATGTCCAGCTTCGGACTCGCTCCGTGCCATGATACCATGTTGATTTCTTTCGACCATCCGGTCTGATACTTGCCGACAACTCCCAGTCTGTCTACGATTTCATACCTAAAGTCATCATCTCTTTCTCTCGCATATCTTGGCATGTTATACCTCCTTTGTAATTATTTTAATTTTCGACATTATGTTACCATATCATTTTAATTATGTCAATATATTACAAGGATTTTTTTCAAGTAATTTTGTGTAAAATATAAAAATCCCGAAAAGCGTTTGACTGCCCTTCGGAATTTTTGTTTTCTATGATTTTGTTTATTTGATTCTTTCGATTGCCGCCTTGATTCTTGCCGGAAGGTATCTGCATTTTTCCTCCGACACCGACGCAACCGATATGCGAATTCCTTTTGCTAAAGGAACTACGAAGATTCCCTCTTTCTCAAGCTCTGCCGATAAGGCATCCGGCTTTTCGTGCGGCACCGACGCAAAGAAGCCTGCGTCAAACGGTACGATTTCAAGTCCCGCTTCC
>CABQMM010000127.1 GCA_902465215.1 uncultured Bacillota bacterium | reverse complement strand
CCAGGTCGTCAGCTTATTGTCCATCACGACCATATCGGTCGGCTTGTAGTTCTTCGATACAGCGTGGAGCTTGTTTACGAGAACGAGTACATCGCCCTTGTCCTTTTTCAGAAGGTCGAGTTTATCCGGCAGACCGTACATGTCGAAGGACTCCCAAGGAGCCTCTTCATTATATTTTTTCTTTTTCTTGGTTGTTTTGGCCGTTGATTTCTTAGTCGTTGTTTTCGCAGCGGTCGCGACAATTTCTCCCTGTGAATCCGCAGGCTCGTCGACATTGACTACGGTATCAACCGCACCTGCTGCGCCGGATGCCTGCTGCGAACTGTCCCGGCAGCCGCAGAAAAATATAACAGCAGCGGTGCAAAGCACCATTGCACCTATCATTAACAAGTGTTTCTTCCTCACTTTCGGTATTCCTCCTATATGTATATTAACTTTAGTATACTTTATTTCCGCAATTTAGTCAAATGGGCATTTTTTGCTGGATAAATGCCTTAAATAGTGATATTATATAGAATAGAATATTTTTTGAGAGGAAAAAACTATGGGAGAAACCAATTTTATTCACAACATTATTGAAAAAGACTTAGAAAGTCACAAATACGGGGATAAGGTGTGCACGCGTTTTCCGCCGGAGCCGAACGGCTACCTGCATATCGGACACGCGAAATCCATCTGCCTGAACTTTTCCACGGCGGCGAAGTACGGCGGCACCTGCAACCTCAGATATGACGACACGAACCCGGTAAAAGAGGATGTTGAATACATCAACTCCATTGAAGAAGATGTGAAATGGCTTGGTTTCCGGTGGGATAAGAGACTCTGGGCGTCCGATTATTTCGACAAAATGTACGAAGCGGCGCTTGAACTGATAAAGAAGGGCAAAGCCTATGTCTGCGACCTTACGCCTGAGGAAATCAAGGAGTACAGAGGTACGCTCACACAGCCGGGCAAAGAGAGCCCTTACAGAAACAGAAGCGTAGAGGAAAATCTTGCGCTTTTCGAGGAAATGAAGGAAGGCAGATATGCGGACGGCGAAAAGGTGCTCAGAGCGAAGATTGACATGGCATCGCCGAATATCAATATGAGAGACCCGATTATTTACCGTATCGCGCATGCGACTCACCATAACACAGGGGACAAGTGGTGCATTTACCCGATGTACGACTTCGCGCACCCGATTGAAGATGCGATTGAAGGAATCACGCATTCCATCTGTACGCTTGAGTTCGAGGACCACAGACCGCTTTACGACTGGGTTCTTGCGGAAGTTGGCTGGTGGAGCGCTCCTCCGCAGCAGATTGAGTTTGCGAGACTGAACCTGACGAATACGGTAATGTCGAAAAGATATTTGAAGAGACTTGTGGACGACGGCGTGGTTGACGGCTGGGATGATCCGAGAATGCCGACCATTGCGGGAATCCGCCGCAGAGGATATACACCGGAGGCAATCCGCAGATTTTGCGAGGAAATCGGTGTTTCCAAAGCAAACAGCACGGTTGATGTTTCCCTTTTGGAGCACTGCGTGCGTGACGACCTCAAGGAAAAGGTTGAGACGAGAAACGTTGTTTTCGACCCGATAAAGGTTGTTATCACGAACTATCCTGAGGGACAGAGCGAGCTTTGCGAAGTGGAAAACAATCCGGCAGTACCGAAAATGGGCGTTCGTGACATTCCGTTCTCAAGAGAAATCTGGGTGGACGGCGAGGACTTCATGGAAGTGCCCGCAAAGAAGTATTTCAGACTTTTCCCGGGCAACGAAGTCCGTCTGAAAGGCGCATATTTCATCACCTGTCAGGAAGCAGTAAAGAACGAAGACGGCTCGATTAAAGAGCTGCACTGCACATACGACCCGGAGACCAAGTCCGGAAGCGGATTTGAGGGACGCAAAGTCAAGGGTACGATTCACTTCGTAGACGCGGCGACTGCAGTTCCGATTAAGATTCGCCAGTTCGACTATCTTATGAGCGAAGGCGAGGACGGCAAAATGGTGGCAAACGAAGACACGATGCGTGAAATCGTATGCTATGCAGAGCCAAAGGTGCTTGAGGCTGAGCCGGGCGAAAGATTCCAGTTCTTCAGACATGGATATTTCGTGGCGGACTCGAAGCTTTACAGAAAAGAAAATCCGGTGTTCAACGAGATTATCGGTCTTAAGAGCAGCTGGAAGAAATAAATATTAATAATGGTTATCGTGTGCTTGTAAGAAAGGATGTTTGAAATGAGAAAGCTTTTGAAGAAGGCTGCCTGCCTGTTTTTGGCGGCGGCAGTGATGACAGCTTTCCTGCCGGAAGGCTTCGGGCTTGGGTTTGGCGGTGCAGAGACTGCACAGGCGGCGAGCGTGAAATCGATTTCGAGTGCTTCGACTCTTCGAAAGGCGCTGACTTCCGCTGAAGGAGGCTCGTACAAGTTGACTGCGGACATCAAGGGATTGACCAAAGCGATTGTCATGCGGAGCAAAACCAAGAGTCTTGACTTAAACGGACATACCATCAAAGGGAATGTCGGGATTGACGCTTTGATTACGGTCGAGGGCGGCAGGCTGACGATTTCCGACAGCAAGGGCGGCGGTCTTGTTCGAAACACGGGAAGCCGTGGGGCAATCAGTGTTCTCGGTTCCACGAAAACGACCGTCAAAATCAGCGGCGGTACTTTCAGCAGCGTATATAGCTGCTGCGATGTGACAGGCGGCAGACTTTTGATCAGCGGAGGAACTTTCAGATCCGAAAAATCCTGCGCTGTGGCGGGCTATTCCGGACTCTACAGTTCCGAAATCCAAATCTCGGGCGGCAGTTTCACGGGATATGATGCGCTCTCTGTGCAGGGCGATTTGGATCTGACGGTGACGGGCGGAACCTATAAAGGCAGCCACACAGATCTTACGGTTTACGACACTTTCTGCGGTAAAATGAACGTTGACAAAAGCCTTTTTGCAAACATCTGGGACGATACTCCTGCGGGACACGGTGTTTATGAAACGGAATTCAAACGCGTTCCCGTGACTTACACGGAGGGCATGACAGTCAGCGATGCGGATACCTTGTATTCGGTGTACATGCATGCGAAGGAAAATCTGCTTCCGAAGCTTAAAATTGTCACGACCGAGCATTTGTATGAGGTTTTAAATGTATATTCCTTAAAATGGGGCGATTCCGTCAGCACACAGATGAACACGGCAATTGAAGAAGATGTCGCAAAGATCGATGTGGATTTCAAATACGGCGCGGAGTATCAGGTTGAGCGGCTGATTCTCAATCCCGCTGTGAAATCGAACGCTTCGGCGAAGGCGGTGAAGTATTACAAGAAGATTTGCAGCATTACAAAAACCGCGACGAAAGGCTGTAAGACCAAAAAGGAAAAGGTCAAAGGCATCAATAAATACATCGTGCGCAGCTATTCGTATGATTACAAATACCGGAAAGCATCTTACAGCTTCCTCGGGCTTTTGGACAATAAGAAGGCTGTGTGTCAGGGCTTCGCAGGGCTTTTCCGTCTAATGTGCATACGGGCGGGAATTGAAACGGAATCGATTGGTGGCATGGCAACCTCCGGTCCGGGCAAAACAGATTTTGAGCCGCATATGTGGAACCGCAGCAAAATCGGAAGCAAATGGTACTACACGGATGTGACCTACAACGAAGGTACCGGAACTAACAAATTCCTCCTCCTGAGCGAAAAGAGCTTTTATGGGAAGGGATATCATTATTAAAAAACAGGAGCTGTCTGCCCGGTTGATTGTAAAATCGACCGGGGCGGCAGCTCCTTATTGTGGTTATTCATGCAGTGTGTTCAGCGCAAGGCCAAGCAGCCTGTCGGTGCGGTCTGCCATAAACAGTGGAATATTCAGCACATCTTCGTCCAGCTTTAGGTTATCCAAAGAAAAGCGCACACGAAGCTTTACTTTATCAGGGAAAAGCTCCTTGAATTTTTTGAGACTTTTGCTTCTGATGTTGCCTTCTGCTTTGACTTCCACAGGAAAAATTTCATTTTCACGCTGAATCAGGAAGTCTACTTCATATGGCGGGTTGTTTTGCGCCCAGTATCGCGGAGTGACCTCGAATTGTGTGAGCAGCGTCTGCAAAACAAAATTTTCCGTCAAAGAACCTTTGAATTCGGTAAACAAACGATTGCCCTCTGTGAACGCAGTTGGAGCAAGCTGTGCTAAACGGCGGAGGACTCCGACATCAGCCAGATAAATTTTAAAAGCGGAAAGATCGTCATAGGCACTCATCGGAAGTCCCGGAGTGCTGCTGCGGTAAATCTTGTGCACCAAACGGGCATCTACGAGCCACTGCAGAGCATTTTCATATTCTCTCGCCCTCGCCCCTTCTTTAACAACTTTATAAAGAAATTTTTTGTTTTCCCGTGCAAGCTGAGACGGGATGGATTTCCATATCATTGAAATTTTCGGAAATTCACTGACATCGGGATGCTTTGCAAAGTCACGTTCGTAGGCATCAATAATGTCTGACAGGGTATTTTGCATAGCTGAAACATCGCGCGCCTGGGTCCACATCAAAACAGATTCAGGCATGCCTCCGGTGACATAGTACATTTTTAGCTTCTCATACAGCGGATTAAAGAACGCATCGGGAAGCGGTTCAATGCGTTCAATACTTTCCATATATTTCACAAGGTTTTCATCACCGTTCGCTGTCAGAAACTCTGTAAAGGTCATCGGGTCGATTTGCATGAAGTTAACCTTGCCGACAGGGAAAGAAGACGGTTTTGCCAAAGCGATGCCGAGCAGCGAACCGGCACATGCAATGTGGTATTCCGGCGCATTTTCACAAAAATACTTCATGGAATTGATGACCTTCGGACAGTCCTGCACTTCATCAAAGATGATCAAGGTTTTTTCGGGTTTAATGCTCTGACCGCTTGCAAACATCAGGTTTTGCAAAATTCGGTTGACATCCTTGCTGGTTTCAAAAAATTGTTTATATTCTTCGTTTTCGTCAAAGTTAAAATAAGCGGTATTCTCATAGCAGCGATTCCCAAATTCCTTTAAAATCCAAGTTTTCCCTACCTGGCGAACACCCTTTAAAATCAGAACACGATAGATCGGAAGAG
>CABQMM010000126.1 GCA_902465215.1 uncultured Bacillota bacterium | reverse complement strand
AATTTTTTTGAAAATTACAAAAGACTGGACAAACTTTGCAGTGATATGTATGTTGCCGACCGAGGGGTCAGTACCTACATAGAAGAGATGGAAAAACATTTTTCAGAAGGGGAACGTCAGGTCAGCAATTGGAAGCAGGATTATAAAATGTTGAAACATTTGCGATGGGTGCGAAATAAAATCGCACATGAAGATGACTGCAACGGTTTTGCTAAGGAAAGTGATTTAAATGATTTAAATGATTTTTATCAGCGTTTTCTTCATACACAGGATCCACTGACACTGCTCCGCAGGGCTTCTCAAAGAAGCATAAAACGAAAAAACAGTGACAATGGCGATACTTCACCGGCATCAGGCGCAGCAGGTGTTGTTCTTGCTGTGCTTTGCATCGCATTAATTGTTTTAAGCCTTTTGGAATTTATCAAATAAAATGTTTTGTAATCCCGTTGAACTATTGCTATAATAATATATAGAATAGCAATCACAAGAATCGTATTTTATAGCAAGGGATATACAGACAGAATGAGAACAGTTTTCATCGTAAACCCGAAGGCGGGGCAGGGAAAAGGCAATAAGAAATTTACAGAAAAAATTAGGCATGTGGCGGAGAAAACAGGGACTGCAGTCGAGATTTATACGACGGCAGGAATTGGCGATGCGGAAATTCTTGCGCGGCAGATTGCGGAGGAGTCAAAGGCAGAGCCGACGCGTATTTATGCCTGCGGGGGCGACGGCACGCTCAATGAGGTTCTGAATGGCGTTTTACATGCGGGCTGTGAATGCGGTGCAGGCTGTAAGGGCAATGAAAATTGTGAAGGCGGTGCGGATATTGCAATCGGCGTGGTTCCCATCGGCACCGGAAATGATTTTTGCAGAAATTTTCCGGAGGCGGCTGATTTTATAGACATTGAAGCGCAGCTTGCTGCCAAGCCGAAGCGGTGCGACGCCATAAAATACAGTGGGAGTTTTGCGGGTGAGGAAAGAACCCGTTACTGTGCGAACATGTTTAATATTGGTTTTGACTGCAATGTGGTCGATTTGACGGCAACGCTGAAAACTTATCCGCTGCTTTCCGGTTCGCTTGCCTATTTGATGGCAGTTCTGGCAATTCTCGTAAAGAAAAAAGGCGCGAATCTGAAGGTGGAAGTTGATGGAGAAGTGAAGCACGACGGTCCGCTGCTCTTGACTGCGGTTGCCAACGGATGTTTTTGCGGGGGCGGTGTGAAAAGTTCGCCCGAAGCAAGACTGGATGACGGGCGGATGGATTACAATATCATAACCAATGTCAATCGTACCGAATTTTTCAAGCTGTTTCCGCATTATGCGAAAGGAACGCATATGTCGGTTCCGGGGATTGAGAGAATTTTACATAGCGGACAGGCAAAACAGATTGTAATCACGCCAAACGAAGGGAATATGCGGCTTTGCGCGGATGGAGAAATCACGGATGCGGGCAGAGTGGAAATGGAAATCCAGGAAAAGGCATTTACTTTTTTAGTTCCGATTCTGCCGCAGACAGAAGAGGGAGGCGATACGGATGACGCTGGAAAGAACGAATGAAATCGGAAATATAAAACTGGATGACTATATTTTCGCACAGATTGTCAAGACCGGGCTGACGAAAGGGCGCGGCAGGGCTTTTCATGCTTCCGAAAAGGGAAAGCTTCTCGGCAGTCAGGGTATCAATACGGGAATCGGTGAAATCGCTTCCAATATAAAGATAAAAGAAACCGAAAAAAGCTATATGCTGGAATTTTACATCATCATGTCTTTCGGTGCCAGCATTAGTGAGACGACGAAGGAAATTCTGGACTATATTGAATATGAAATGCGGGGCTTGTTTCCGGATAAAAACGGCAAAATTATTCTGAAAATTGTCGGAATCAAGTCGAAGAAAATCGCGGCAAGAAATATAAAAATGACGAGGGAATATGAAGCTGCAAGATAAAATTTCCTGCCTGAAGGGTGTAGGAAGCAAACGGGCAGAGACATTGAAAAAACTGAATATTGAAACGCTCGAAGATTTATTGTATTTTTTTCCGCGCAGGTATGAGGATCGCAGACGGATTCAGAGCATCATGGAGGCAGAAATGAATCAGGAGGTTCTGCTTCGCGTTACTGTGGTGACGAAACAGATGGCGGGAAGCCCGTACAGCAAAAAGCGGCTTCTGAAAGTTCTGGCGGAAGATAATACGGGCAATCTTGAGCTTCTTTTTTTTAACGGAAAATATTTGGAGAGATATTTTAATCCGGGACAGGAACTGATTTTGTTCGGAAAAATCAATCTGAATAACGGACGCAGACAGATGGCGCATCCGGAGTTTCATAAACCGGGAGAGAAAGGCGATGTCAGGGGGCTGCTTCCCGTATATCCGCTTACGGAGGGCATTTCCCAAAACCAGATTCGCGCATGGCAGTTTGCTTTAAAACAAGAGGGATTGGCAGAAGAAATTACGGAGTGGCTGCCCGACTATATCATAGAAGAAAATCATCTGTGCAGTCCGGCATATGCGCTGGAGAATATCCATTTTCCGAGCGAAGAGAGGCGCGTCCTCAAGGCGAGATACCGCTTGATTTTCGAAGAACTTTTGGTTTTACAGAGCGGCCTTTTTTATATCAAACGCGGCGCGCAGAGCCGCGGAAGCGGAATTTCCGCATTAAAAGAGATTTCTGTAAAGCCGTTTGAAGATAATTTTCGCTTCAGGCTGACGGAGGGACAGACAAAAGTCTTTCGTGAGATTGAAGCCGATATGGAGTCGGACAAGCCGATGAATCGTCTGGTACAGGGCGATGTGGGTTCCGGCAAGACGGCGGTTGCCGAAATGGCGATGTTTAAAGCGGTCAAGAGCGGTTTTCAGGCGGTCATGATGGCGCCGACCGAGCTTTTGGCGAAACAGCATATTGCGACCTTGAAGCGTGATTTTGAGCCGTTTGGCATACGCGCAGAGCTTTTGTGCAGTGCGACGAAGCCGAAAGAGCGGCAGCGGATTTTAGAGGATTTAGAGGCAGGCAGAATTGACATTCTGATGGGTACGCATGCGGTGATTCAGCCGGATGTCATCTTCCGAAATCTCGGTCTTGTCATTACGGATGAGCAGCATCGTTTCGGCGTCAACCAGCGCACGATGCTTTCCCAAAAGGGCAAAAACCCGGATATTCTGGTAATGACTGCAACACCGATTCCGCGGACTTTGGCGGTTATTTTATACGGCGATTTGGACATTTCCATTATCGACGCTTTGCCGCAGGGCAGAAAGCCGATTCGGACCTTTTCCAGAAACCGAGATGCAAGAGATAAGATTTACGATTTTGTCCGCCAGCAGGTAAAAAGCGGCAGGCAGGCTTATGTTGTAGCACCTTTGATTGAGGAGTCCGAAAAAATTGACTGCAGGTCGGCGGAGGAAATCTACGAAGAGTTATGCATAAAATATCGGGATTTGCGAATCGGTCTGGTGCATGGAGCAATGAAACAGCAGGAAAAGGATGAAGTCATGCAGTGCTTCGCAGACGGTCTCATTGACGTTTTAGTTTCGACGGTGGTAATCGAAGTCGGCATCGACGTCGGAAATGCAACGGTTATGGTAATTGAAAACAGCGAGCGGTTCGGACTGGCGCAGCTTCATCAGCTTCGTGGCAGAGTCGGAAGAAGTAAGCATCAGTCCTACTGTATTTTGATTTCGGGAAGTGACAGTAAAGTGGCGCAAAAGCGAAATGACATTATGTGCCGGACGACGGACGGATTCGTGATTGCGGAAGAGGACCTAAAGCTGAGAGGGCCGGGAGAACTTTTCGGTACACGCCAGCACGGACTTCCCGAGCTGAATATTAGTGATTTGGTGCGTAATACGGAGGTCTTGGAAAAGGTGAAGAATGTGGCGAAGGATTTAATCGACCGCGATCCGAATCTCGATGCAGCCGAAAACGAAGAACTGAAAAAACGCGTCAAAAAAATGTTCGGCGAGCGAATCCAGCTCAGATTATAAAGTTATAGGGCGAATCAGGAAACGCATGGAATAGTAAAAGACCTTGAGCAGAACCCAAGGTCTTTTACCGTTTATCCAAAGTTTTGATTTACTTTCCGGCTAACTGCTTTTCAGCCATTTCAACTAATTTCTTAGTCATATAACCGCCGACATAACCGTTCTGTCTTGCTGTAAGGTTGCCCTTGTCAGCCTGTTCGTAGTTTGTTAAACCGAGCTCGCTTGCAACTTCTGTCTTCAAGCTCTTTAATGCAGGTTTTGCATTGATGTTCATTTTTTCTTGTAATGACATTTTGTTCACCTCCTATTACATTCATAGTTTGGCACGCACGAGAGTAATTATGTGATGTAAAAAATGGAGACTTTGGCGAGGCTTGGAAATGAAAAAAATTGATTTTCTTGCGTATTTGAGTTAATATATTGATATATTATTTTTTGAAAGAGGCAGAGTATGCGAATTATTACAGGAGATTTTAAGGGCAGGCGTCTTGAAATGCCTGTCGGAAATGATATAAGACCGACGACGGAAAAGGTGAAAGAGGCGCTTTTCAGCATGATTGCAGGTAATCTGTACGATGCTGTCTGCGTGGATCTTTTCAGCGGAACGGGAAATCTGGGGCTTGAAGCGCTTTCGAGAGGCGCCGAAAAATGCTACTTCGGGGATAATTCCCGCGCGAGCGTTGAGCTGACGAAACGAAACATTGCGATGTGCCGTGCCGAAGAATGGTCGGTTGTGATTCCGGGAGATTTTGAAAAGCTTTTGAACCATCTGGCGCTGAAAGGCGAAAAGGCCGATGTTATTTTCCTAGATCCGCCGTATAAAAAAGGACTGTATGAAAGGTGCTTCGAACTGATCCAAACGCTGGGAATTCTTTCGGAAGAGGGACTTCAAAAACTGAAGGAAAGAAGCTACGGAAGTATCGGAATTACAATCTACGGTTGATTTTTCCTTGCCTATAAAACAAGCTTATGATACAATAAAAGTTAGAATTTCGGGAGGCAGAGATGGCAACAAAAGCTTTATATGCAGGCTCCTTCGATCCGCTTACTTTGGGGCATCTGGATCTGATTGAAAGAGCTGCTAATATTTTTGACGA
>CABQMM010000125.1 GCA_902465215.1 uncultured Bacillota bacterium | reverse complement strand
GCATGAATACGCCCTGCTTAGCTGCGGAATACGGGCAGTCAGCGGCAAGAATTGTCCAGCCGAGAAGCGCACCCGCAAGCGACAGGATGACACCGATGTTTACGAGAGCGGCGCCCCATGGGCCAACGACCGCTTCCAAAATTCCTGCCATCTGTGGGTTTTTGAGCGCGGCGAGTTCTTCCGTCGTGAGAACGCCCATGCTCAGAACCGCGACGAGCACATAGATGATGAAGATACCCAGAAAGCCCGTCAGCGAGGCTTTGCCGACATCGGAGGAACGCTTGGCGCGCGCGGAAAGAACCACAGCGCCTTCAACGCCGATGAAAGACCAGACCGTGGCCGAGGTAGTCGCTTTGATTTGGTCGGCGATGGCGGGAGCGTCTGCGGTTTCGCTGCCCCAGAAATTGCTCATAAAGACCTTTGGATCAAAAGCGCCGATAAAGATAATCGCAATCACAAAGACCAGAAGCGGAATCAGCTTGGCGATGGTCGTAATTACATTCAGAGCGGCGGCTTCCTGTACGCCGCGGAGTATCAGCCAGTTCAAAAGCCAGATGATGACGGAGGCGCAGATGATGGCAAGCAGGTTGTTGCCGTCGCCGAAAATCGGGAAGAAATGCCCGAGTGCGCCGAAGAGCAGCGTTGTGTAGGAAACATTGCAAAGCAGCGCACTGAGCCAATAGCCCCACGCCGAGTTAAAGCCGACGAATTCACCGAAGCCTTCCTTTGCGTAGCTGTAAATGCCGTTGGTAAGGTCGGGGCGGACTTTGTTCAGCCCGAAGAAGCACATCATCAGACAGAACATGCCCACGCCGCAGATTGCCCAGCCGACGAGCACGCTGCCCGTGTGAGCGCCGAGGGCCGCCATGTCGCCTGCGGTTGTGAAAATTCCGCCGCCGATGGTCGAGCCGATAATCATGGCGGTCAGTTTGGTGAAAGACAGGGACTGATCGCTGCCCTGCGAAGTTGAGAGATTTGATTCATTCATGATTTTTCCTCCTAAAAGAAAGCAAAGCACGAAAAGGTTTGCTTTTTTTCTTTTTGTGTATTGACAAAATTGTATTAATGTACTATTGTATTAAATAGATAATACAATTTTGTTTTCGGTCAATATGCCATATGTAATATAGTATGAACCGAAGATTGGAAATTTATGAGTGAAGAGGGAGGTAGGCTCATGGACAAAAATTTGCAGGAGAATATGCCGATTTACATGCAGATTATGAACAACGTCAGAGAGGCAATTGCCTCGGGGGAACTGGCGCCGGGCGAGCGCGTGGCATCTGTGAGGGAGCTTGCGGGGGAATTTGAAGTGAATCCCAACACGATGCAGCGAGCGCTGAATGAACTGGAAAGAGAAGGGCTTTTGGTTTCGGAGCGAACAAGCGGCAGGTTCGTTACGAAGGACGCCGCGCTGATAGGGGAGCTCAAGAAGAGAATGGCCTCGGAGGCGGCGGACAAATTTCGAAGAGAGATGGCAGTGCTCGGCTACAGCGAGCAGGAAATGATGGATTTTTTTCTGAAGAGGTGTGAGTCCGCACCGGAGAAACAAATGGCGTATGAAAGGATTGGATGATTATGGCAAGTGAATTGAAACTGGTTAGCAAACCGATAGTCGAGATAAAAAATCTGACGAAAGAGTTTGACTTCGTGCGCGCGCTGGATGATGTCAGTCTGGAAATTCCGGAAGGACATATCATCGGTCTGCTCGGATCGAACGGCAGCGGCAAGACGACGCTGCTCAAAATTCTGGCGGGCTTGTATGCGGAGTACCGCGGTGAAGTTCTCATTGACGGAGTGAAGCCGGGCGCGGAAACGAAGGCGCATGTGGCCTATCTGCCTGACCGGAGCGGAATCCCGGCGGACATGGCGGTCAGCGACATCGTGAAGATTTACAGGACCTTTTTTGACGATTTCGACGAAGAAAAATGCAAAAGGCTTTTGGAGACTTTTGATATAAAAATGCAGCAGATGCCGAAGGAAATGTCCAAGGGCATGATTGACAAGCTGCAGATCTGCCTCGTAATGTCGCGAAACGCAAGACTTTACCTTCTCGATGAGCCGATTGGCGGCGTAGACGTCGAGGCGAGGGATCATATTTTGGATTTAATCATTGAGAATTTTAATCCGAAGGGGACGATGCTCATCGTGACGCATCTGGTGCGGGACATCGAAAGGCTTTTCGACTCGGTCATTGTTTTGAAGAGGGGAAAGGTAGAAAAGTTTACGGATTCCGACCGTTTGAGGAGCGAGTACGGCATGTCGCTGGAAGGGGCTTTAAAGGAGATTTTTAGAGATGATGAAACAGGGAACTTGGAAAATCATTAAACTGAATATGTGGCTTGCAAGGGAGGAAGTGCCGGCAACAGTTGTGATGATGCTTCTGGCGGCGGTATCGCTCTTTTGTATCAGCAGGATGCTCCTGCTTTGCTTACTTGGATTTATCTGCATGATCATCGGATTTTACTTTTTGGAAAGGACGATGTATAAGATCTTTGGGGAAAACCGATACGGAAACTCCGCTATTCTCGTGAACATGCTGCCCGTTGACGAAAAGACGCTTCGAGGGGGCGGATACCTTGTGGCAGCAGGTGTGGTTCTGATATGTGTTTTGAGCCTGCCGCTCGGTTTTTTCGGAGGTTACTTCAGCTTGACACGCTACCATGCCGCCGATGCCATCCCAAGCTTTCTTCGCTGGCTCTATTGCGGAAGCAATACGGGCATCTCGGACGGGGCAGTTTATGCGATGCTTCCTTTGGAGCTTATTTTTGTGATACTGCTCACGCTCTGCATTACAACAGGATACGAGCGTGTGCTTGTAAGTGCGTGCCGAAAGAACGACGGCAGCCTGCCGGAGCGCAGTGCTATTCGCTCCGACATTCCATGGCTGTTTTTCCTGGGAGGAGTCCTGCTTCCGCGCTTGGCATTTTTAGCGGGAGACCGGGTGCCGCCGCTGCTTGTACTGCTTGTAAAGATTCTCATTGTGGGAACAGCAGCTTACTTCTTAATGAAACACATGCCGGAGCTGACTGCGACGAAGGTGAAGACTCGCAGAACATGGGAGTTCGAGTCAAAGGACGGAAATAAGGCGAAGGCATATGAAAAACTCGTAGGCGGCAAAGGGAAAATGATGGACTGGAAGTCGGTTATCTGCATTGTTTTGGTGATTTGCGTTTTTATCAGAAACGCAGGTGTAAGCAGCAGTCTGATAATTGTTTTTCTGGCTGCGTTGTTTTCTACTTTTGGAACGGTGGTGCAGTCATGGAATACGGCGATTCTGCTCGACGAAAATGCTCCGTTTTACTACAGCCTGCCGGTTCGCACGGAAGATATTGTGAAGGTACACATGAAAAGCGGATTCAAGTGCATGGCACCTCTTCCGCTGCTTTGCCTCGCACTGATACCGGTGACTGCCGTGTTTGAAGAGGGGCGCGAAAAGATTGTGGCTGTGATGACGAAGCTGATAGGAAAGACTGACGGCGGTCTTGAAACGGCGATTCTTTTCCTGATCTGGGTGCTGATTATTACGGTGCTTATGCTTACTTTCAGCGGATGGGGGCTCTTCAACAGTGCTTTTTCGGGAAGGTGGCGCGATCCTTTGACCCATAAGACAAGCCGCTTGGCGGGAGGTCTGTGCCTTTCGCTTGAAACAATCGTGCACATGCTGCTTCTTGTATTCATACTGCCGTTTAAAATCATAAATCCGATTGCGGGAAGCCTGCTGGTTCTGGCCGTTTGTGCGGCGGAATGCGTCTTTGTATATAGACTCTGCATATCGGAGCTTAGAGACATGTACAGCGCATGAAGCGAAAGGGGGAATGAAAATGAAGAGTTTTGGAAAATGTCTGAAGATGGATTTGCAGAGTGTTGGGGGCGAAGTTTCGGCGGCTTACATGACGCTGCTTCTCTTCACGTTTTTCGGGGCAAATCCACTGCTGGTTCCCAGCAGGATTTATATGGCGGATTATTCTTTCGCCATACCCGCGGCTGCGATTATTTTCTACTGCTTCTTCCGGATATTTAAAAGGCTTCTTTATATTGCCATGTTCACAGACGGGGCGATTTTATACCGAACACTTCCGATTTCTGAGAAGAGTGCCGCAATCTCAAAAATCACCGCAGCAGGGGGAACCCTCACGATACTGCAATATATTCTGCTTGCCATGCAATGGTATGTGCTGCATCGCAGATTGACGGAATTTTCAAGCCACGAATTTCAAATGCGGACATTGAATGAGTACAATGCATTCATGGATGCGCTGGGAGGCGTGATCTTGGAAACAGCAGCCGCATCCTTTGCGCTTGCGGCCATGATTTTCGCGGCGATTGCAATCTATCAAACCGCAGGAAATAAATACGGCGGCAGGAAATTTTTAGCGGTTCTTGTGATTGCAGGAATGAGCTTCGCCGCAGCAGGGCTAACCGAAGTGATTAGCGATGTGTTTGACCTCGGGGCGGGTGCAGCCGGTGCGGCCGGCGCAGTGATACGGATAATCGTAATGCTGTGCTGCATACGAATCGTTTTGCGGCGGGTATCGAGAGAATAGACATAGAATTACGGAACGATGACGACCTCGGAAACGAGGTCGTTTTTCCTTGCGAAGAAAGGCGGAATATAATATAATGTAGGAATCGCGTTGAGAGGTGAACATGGAACAAAAGACAGAGTTTGAGGTTATAATCGTCGGTGCGGGACCGTCGGGGCTGGCGGCGGCATTGACACTGCTTGAGGAAGGAATTTCAGATCTAATCGTAATTGAACGATTTGAATTTCCGCGATATAAATGCTGCGCCGGATATATTACAGGAAAGACGAAAGCGGTCTATGAGACATTCGGATTAAATATTGAAGAGGCGCATTACAGTCTGATAAGGGATTTCAACATTTTTTACAGACTGAAAAAACGGCAGACGATTCTTAATAAATTTCTATACACAAACCGCATGATTGACCGGGTGGAACTGGACAACACCTTTGCAGAACTTGCGAAATCAAAGGGCATCCAAATAAAAGAGAATACGACGATTTCGGAACATGACGCAGACAAGAAGGAATTGCATCTTTCAAACGGCGAAATTCTTACATATAAAAAGCTTATTTTTGCAGATGGAACGAG
>CABQMM010000124.1 GCA_902465215.1 uncultured Bacillota bacterium | reverse complement strand
GCGAAGAACTCATCGCTGCTTCGGATTTGCGAAATATCGTTCAGCACCTTCTTGCCTTCCGCAACCAGGCTTCGTCCCGGATACAGCGGCTGATTCCGGTAATACTCGTTTTCCAAACGGGATAGTTCCTCTCTCATCCGGCTGCTGCAGCGCATGAAATCCTGCATCAGACTATCCTCATCATCGGCAGCTGCGCTCACGCCAAACAGTTCCTTCATGACCAGAACTGCTGACCGTTTTTGTTTCTCGGTCGCCCGCACGCGCTTTTCCATCAGCAAACGCTCCTGGAACTCTCTGCGGGTCACGAAACGCAAAATCTCGTTTTCGCCCTTAGATAAAAGCGTTACAGGTTCGCTGTTGACATAAAAAGCAACATCACCATCCTGAAACAATTTGATAACCATCCACTGCACATCTGCCTCCACGAATCCGTAAGGCACCTTGGTGAAGCGATCAAGCAGCGCCTTCATGGAAGTCTTGATATGTTGGGAGGTCTTGGTTCCGATATAGTCCCGCATATCCTGCAGAGCCAAGCTGTTCGGCGTCGTATTTGTCCCCTCTAAGGTAAGCTGTCTGCCGTCATGATGCAAAAGCTGCCGCATATCCTGCTCGCTCATCGCCGTATCGATATAGGAAAGCTTGTGATATACCGAAGCAACCTGCTTGCCGATAGCATCGTTGATACGGGAAGTTACTTCCTTGGCGCTCGTCTGTACCTGATCTCCGTTGACATAAATCGTTGCCGCTCTCAACGCTTCTTCTAAAAAAAGCTTCGCGGCCGCGCTTCTGTTTCGCAGCTCGCCTTTCTTGTCTAATTTAATCTGTTCAAACTTGCTGATATTGTTTCCCGCATCCGCGCGCAGGAATTTTTCAATCTGCAGCGACGCTTGAATTTCATCGAGAAACGCCCGATCCTCCGGCAGCACGACCAAAACGGCTTTGCTCTGTGCGGAAAGCATCCGCATCGTCGTTTCGTCCGCGCGTTCGTCACTGTTCGGTGTCAGAATTTTGAGGGTCAGCTCGTAATTCTGTCCTGTTTTATAAGGTTTGTCGTCCACGATCTGATTGAAAGCGAACGCGTAACGCCCATTAAAAGCCGGATAACGGTATTTTTTTTCATCAAATAGCCCGTCAAAAATCAGCTCCGAAACCTTTGCGGTAATCTCGCCGGCATCAATCGGCTGGTTCTTGATGGCAAGGTTGATTTCCTGTTCCTCATCGGTCAGGAAAACATAAAGATCGCCGTTCTTCTGCACCAGCGTCTGTCGAATCAAGCGTTTCAAGGCTTCATCGACTTTAGCGGCCACTTCCATGCGGTCATCTTCTACGTCCGCAATCATCAGACTGGTGATATTTTCGATATTCGCTTTGATTTCCTTGATGTATTTAATCATAAACAGCGTTTTTAATACATTGACATCGAAGCAGTCCTCGGCATGCTCCGGATTCAGATACTCGTTGTCGAGCGCACGCGAAATCACGCCCTTGTGCGAGTGATCCAAAAACTGCT
This sequence comes from uncultured Bacillota bacterium, assembly GCA_902465215.1. Taxonomy (GTDB): domain Bacteria; phylum Bacillota; class Clostridia; order Peptostreptococcales; family Anaerovoracaceae; genus CAG-238. The sequence continues at coordinate 3,641 of CABQMM010000124.1, read as the reverse complement.
CCAGCGCATCATAGAACATATGAAACGGCACTAATTTCCCGGTTTCCTCCTCTTTTAGCCGCACCGCTGATTCCTTAAACAACGCCAGCATGGAGCGTTCTCCCTCTGCCAGATGTTTGCCGGAGGCACCGTAAATTCGAATTGCGGTCAGCACGCTGCCGAGCAGATTAAACTGATAAGGGACAAACGGATAGACCTCCGCAAAATCGCTGCGGCTCGCGTAGAGTTTTTTCTCCGCGTCGTCTCGAAAAAGAATCAGATTTTTGATAATTGTTTCCTTCTCATCGTAATAGAGCGCCAGCGTCTGCGCGGCGGTCTCTGTCTTCTTCAAAATTCTTTCACGAATAACCTCGTCCACGTTGGCTGACGATAACGACAGTCTGGTGTCGAATCGTCCTTGAATCTTCGAAAAATCGTTGCCCTTAGTCTTGGTGATGGCATCGATATCCTGCTGACTGGTGACGATAACCCATGCCTTGCCCTTGCAGGCGATTCCCAAATTCTCTACGACAGTCTGCAGGTTCAGCATCAGCGCGGAATTGTCACCGATGTACTGCCCGATTTCGTCTACGAGGAAGACAATGTGATGATTGTTTTCCTTGCTGTCCAGATATTTTTTGACCAGTGCCGCGAAGTCTTCGATGGTAATGGCATAGGGTCTGGTCGCTTTCTCGCAAAGATTGCGTGCCGCTGCCTCACTCATATAATCCATGTTTACCAGCACATCCACAAAATCGTCCTGAATGAAGTCAAAATCACTGCGCGCTTCTTTCCATGGCGTGCCAAAGGCTGCTTCAAACGTTGATTCAAATTCTTCGTAGCGGCCGATTTCCGTCAGATTGCGTTCTACATCCGCCAGCGCCGGAATCGCGCCGTAAAAGTCCTGCATCTCATTGAACACTTTTAGGAACACCGAAAGAATCGCTTCTTTGTTTTCTTTGCCGTTCATCTCACTCTTGGAGTCGATATTGAACAGTATTACATCCGTCGGTACCGAAGCCGCCAGCCGCATATCCGCAAGCACCATCGGATCTTTAATCTTTTCATCTTCCTCAAAATAGGAGAGCGCAGTCTTGCCGCCGACTTCTTTGTTCTCCAAAAGATAGGAAAGTATCTTAAGGAAGTGCGATTTACCGCTGCCAAAGAAACCCGAAATCCAAACGCCCATCTTATCGGTATTGCCTGTAATGCCTTGCTTATAGGCTTCGAAGAAGTCGCGAAAGTGCTTTTGCAGTTCGCGAGTTACCACATATTCTTCCAGCTCCTGCTTGACGTTTTGGTTATCGTCCTGACCGACCTTGATGACCCCTTTCAAATCTCGCTCAATTCGTTTCGCGAACATCTCTCCGATTTTCATAACTTTTCTTCTCCTTTTTTACTCGACTAATTGAAACGCGCGATAGTAGTTATCGTCTTTGATCTCCGAAAACAGCATCAGCTCCTGCCCGTCATATTTACCCGGATAAAAGAGGACGACCGGCACATGGTCGATGACCTGGTGCAGATTGTTCAACACCGTATGCGCCCTGAGAATCGGATAGCATTTGCCGATACCTGTGAGAAACACGATGGATTTTTCCGGCGTGTTTTTTTCGATGTGGCTTACAATCATGCTGTCCTTTGCGGTAATGCGGAGCATATTGCCAACCGCTTTCGTAATGCGGTCGAAGCCTCTTTTTTTCTCAAATTCAAAGCATTTTTCCAAATAGCCTTTTTGCTGCAAAATGTCAATAATGATGTTGTAAAGGTCAAATTCGACAATGCGGTACTCATCCGTAGACTGTTCGTTCTTCCGTTTCATATAGGCGATGCGCTCACGCACGAGCAATTCCTGCTCTGCCGGATAATCAAAAATATAGTAGCCGACCTCATTGCCTAAGCCTTTGTTCTCGCGAAAAGACGGTTTTTTGATAATCGCTTCCGCCCGATCAAATCGTTCGTCTAATGTCATGGTACTAGTTCACCCCCGTTAAAGCTCTGATAAAAGCCTCCGCATGGGCCGCCTTTAGATACTCCTCCAGCCGCGTATCCAAAATCGGCGGCGTGATTCGTTTTTGCCCGTCCTCCGCGGTCAGCAGATTCGCCTCACGCATAAAATTCGAATAGTTTGCCCGCAAATGCTTCTTCGTGGAGTCTTTCCAGCTTGCTATCAGATCGTTCTGCGCTTCTTTTCGCGTAAAAAACGCGTTGATATCGCTGTCTTCCAAATACGCAGCGCCGATCTGCACTTTTTCCCGATAGACCTCATAGACGAACTCAAAAAAGAGTCTGTCTGTGCTGAGCACGCAAATCAAATGAATCAGCTTCTGCGTCGCCATATCCGCTTCGCAGAACAGCGCCAGCAGGTCATCGTCCATAGCCTTCAAACGCGCGATGAGATACCCACTCATACGTGCCGCTCGGTACGCTTTCGCTGCGCCAAAGAGATTCTCCTCGACACAGGTTCTCTTGATTTCGTCGTATGTGAAACCGTCCTGCCGGAACTTTACGGTTTTTTTGAATTCCGTAAACCAGAAGGACTGCGACATCAGCCCCGCGGAATAGACCTCCGGTATCCGAAATGTTTTATTTTGTGTAGTTTCCTGCATAAATTCTCCCTGTGTTTCAAAAAGGTGGTGTTGTGCAAGTTATTCCAATATGCTCTACCTTCTCCATCCAATTTTTTTCATTGCTCAAAGTTCTTACTTTTTAGCGTGTTGTTTTCATTCCTTCTTTAGTTTGATTCCCATAATATTACCCACTTATGGGCAATACTAATATACACCGTTTACGGTTAATATGCAAGTAAGAAAAAACTCCCTGTTTGTTACTGGGAGTCCATGTTTGTTGCTTGTTCAAGGAGGTTTTATCTATGATTACTTTCAATCGTTTATGGGAAACTATGCAAAAGAAAAATGTTACACAATATAAGCTGATTACCAACTACGGTGTTTCACGCGGACAGCTTACCAGACTGAGAGAAAATTGTAATGTAAACACGCATACACTCAATATGCTTTGTGAGATTCTTGATTGTCGCATTGAAGAAATCTGCGAGTATATGCCTTCTGACGAGTTATAACCAAAAAGATGTCAAAAATCGAATTGGTCAGGCAGTATCTGTCCAATTCGATTTTGTCCATAAACAGGTCATCTGCAGAGCATTGCAGTTTATTCATAATGAGCACGAGCTTATCCAGCCTGATAGAACTTTTGCCCCTTTCTACATCTGACAAATAGTTGGTCGAAATTCCAACCCTCTCCGAAAACTCCTGCTGTGTAAGCTTTCTTTCTTTCCTGATTCTTTGTATCTGTCTTCCCACAGACTGCTCTACCGTCTCTTTTCTCTGCATACATAACCTCCAACTAAAGTTACCGTCGTAATAACTAATTCTGTTGGTATTAGTATACTTTATGGTTTTTTGTTTATACACAAACCGGAAGCGATATGCTCACGCCATGAGATTGAAATTATTGCAGCATGGGTATAATTCGCCATTATTCCCAAATACCCTTTTCAGGATTCCACCTTGCTTTCTTCGTTCCATCAAGCAACGGGCGCACGAAAGCTTTTATCCAATCCATCACATCTGGCAGGGATACCTGAATAAGGGCTTTCTTCTTCTTTAAGAATGCTTTCCATCTTGTCTGATGCATCGGAT
>CABQMM010000123.1 GCA_902465215.1 uncultured Bacillota bacterium | reverse complement strand
ATTCCCCCTATTTGTCCAATGATTACTCGCCCAGATATGCGTGTTTTACTCTTTCGTCAGCCAGTAAAGCTTTGCCCGGTCCTGCCATAGTGATATTTCCGGTTTCCATTACATAAGCATAATCGGAAATTTCGAGTGCGGCGTTTGCGTTCTGCTCAATCAGAAGCACATTCACGCCTGCTTCCTTAATCTGCTGTATAATTGTGAAAATATCCTTGATAATCAAAGGTGCCAGACCCAAAGAAGGCTCATCCAGCATCAAAAGCTTCGGCTTGCTCATCAGCGCGCGCCCTACCGCAAGCATCTGCTGCTCGCCGCCCGAAAGCGTCGCACCGAGCTGCCACGTTCTTTCCTTCAGACGCGGGAACAGGCTGTAGACCCACTCTCTGTCCTTTGCAATCTGTTCTTTGTCTTTTCTCAGGTAAGCACCTGCCGACAAATTTTCTTCAACCGTAAGGTCCGGGAAAATCTTTCTTCCTTCCGGGCAGAGGATAATTCCCTCGCTTACAATATCTTTCGTTTTCATAGAGGTCACATCTGTGTCGTCCCAATAGATATGACCTTCCGCTTTGCTTACAAGTCCCATAATCGCTTTCAGCGTTGTGGACTTGCCCGCGCCGTTTGCTCCGATCAGCGAAATAATCTGTCCGTCCGGAACATCAAGGCTGACGCCGTTCAGTGCGTGAATACCACCGTAATATACATGTAAATCTCTGATTGCAAGCATTATTCATCCACCCCCAAATACGCTTCAATTACTGCAGGGTTGTTCTGAATTTCCTCCGGCGTACCGTCAGCAATCTGACCGCCGTAGTTCAGTACATAAATATGGTCGCAAATTCCCATGATTACCTGCATATGGTGTTCTATCATCAAAATGCTGAGGTCGAACTCGTCACGGATTCTACCGATGAAATGCATCAGTTCGTCAGATTCCTGCGGGTTCATACCTGCTGCCGGTTCGTCCAAAAGCAAAATCTTCGGATGCGTCGCAAGCGCTCTTGCGATTTCCAGATGTCTCTGCTTACCATAAGGCAGTGATGTCGAAAGATCATCCTTATTTTCGTAAAGTTCAACCTTTTTAAGAAGTTCTTCTGCCTCCTGTCTCATCTTCTTTTCTTCGGCTCTTGCAGTCTTAGATTTAAACGTCGCGCCGAAAATGCTCTGCTTCTGATTCATATGCATTGCCACGAGTACATTTTCAAGCACCGTCATTTCCTTGAAAAGACGAATATTCTGGAAAGTACGTGCCACGCCGAGCTTCGTTACTTTATCAGGTGTCAAACGCAGCGTCTGCTGATAGTCTCCCTGATGTTTTCCCTTATAGGTATCTGCCATTTTTCCTTTCGGGTAATTTTCAATTTCAACCGCACCGTTTGTCGGCTCGTACACACCTGTTACGACATTAAATGCGGTCGTCTTTCCCGCGCCGTTCGGTCCGATAAGCCCAACGATTTCGTTCTTGCGCACCTGAAGGTTCAGATTGTCTACCGCAACCACTCCACCGAACTGCATCGTAATGTCGGAGAGCTTTAATACTACTTCATTTGTCATATTACTGCACCTCCTTTTCAAATACTACGACATGGTCGTAAACCGGAAGCGGCGTAAACAGCTTTTCGCCTGCTGCAAGCGCTTCTGCGCCTTTTGCCTTTCTCTCTGCTGCCTTCGCTTTTGCTTCTTTCTTCGCTTCCTTCTGCTCTTTGCGCTCAGCAAGCTGCGTCTTTTTCTTTGCAGGCCATGCCTTGGTTCTCTGCGGAAGCGTCTTAAACCAGCGAATGATTCCGTTCCATGAGAATTCCTTGTTGCCCATGATGCCCTTCGCAAAGAAAAGCACAACGAGCATAATCAGAATCGCAAATACAACCTTACGGAAGCCTGCGCGCATGAGGGATGATTGGATTCCAAGCCACTGTCCCTGGTCGAGCCCTCTGAGCAGCCATTCGTTGAGTCCGATGAAAATAAACGAACCGATGATAGAGCCTGTAATCGAGCCAATACCGCCGATAACGACGATAAGCAGGATTTCGTAAGTCATATTCGTCGTGAAAGGTGCCGCTGTTACTGTATTCTGGAACATTGCAAGCAGTGCACCGCCTACTCCTGCAAAGAAGGATGAAATCACAAATGCAAGCTCTTTATGTTTAAACAGGTTTACACCCATCGCTTCTGCTGCAATTTCGTCGTCGCGAATCGCTTTAAAGGCTCTTCCGTAAGAAGAGTTTAAGAGCAGCACGATTAAAACGATACAGATTCCCGAAAAGATAACCGGGAACAGCGCTGTATCATAGGTTACATATTTTCGCAGTACGTTGGAACCGTTTGTTACCGGTCCTAAAGTGTTCCACTGGAAGAAAGCTCTTAAGATTTCCGCAAAGCCCAGTGTTGCAATCGCCAGATAGTCGGATTTCAGTCTAAGCACAGGAATACCGATTAAGTAAGCGATTCCGCCGGTCAGAAGTCCCGCAAATATAATCAGGATAAAGATACCCGCATATTCGCCGATGAAACCACCGAAACTTCCTTCGCCGCCGAGTGCATTCATCAGGATTTCCGGAATGGAAAACTGAAAAGCGCCGCCCTCGAAATATTGGTAAACCGCAGCATGGTCTGCTGCCGGAATTGTAAAGATTGCATAAGCATAAGCACCGATAAGCATGAAGCCTGCCTGTCCAAGCGAGAACAGGCCGGTAAAGCCGTTCAAAAGGTTCATGGATACTGCTACAAGCGCATAAATTGATCCCTTTTCCAATACGGTCATCAGCATACTCCATTTGGAAGTCGGCGCGATGAGAGTATCGCCTAAATATACCAGTACAAGGAATGCAGCTATTGCAATGATGCTGTAGAGAGTTTTCTGTTTATTTGATAATGTCTTTTCCATCTCTGCCCCTCCTTATACCTTATTGATGTCTTTCTCGCCAAAGATTCCCGTAGGCTTAACCATAAGGACAATGATGAGAAGTACGAATGTAAATGCGTCAGAGAACGTGGTCCAGCCCGCACCTTTGATAATGTTTTCGCAAATGCCGATGATAAATGCACCGACAACTGCACCCGGAACCGAACCGATTCCTCCGAATACAGCAGCAACGAATGCCTTCAGTCCCGGCATTGCGCCTGACATCGGGTTCACGCCTGTGTAATTGGAGAAGAACAAAATGGAGCCGACCGCAGCAAGGAAAGAGCCGATTACAAATGTTATAGCAATAACTCTGTTGATGTCAATTCCCATCAGTTCCGACGTTTCAAAGTCACGTGAAACTGCGCGCATCGCCATGCCGATCTTCGTATGGTTGATAAGCAGAACAAGCAGAATCACAAGTCCAATTGTAAGGAACGGTGTGATAACCGTTACCATCTTCGTATGTGCTCCGAGAACCGTTACAGTTTTCTGAAGGAACGGGATGGACGGATAAGTCTTAGTCAGTCCGCCTGTTACATACAGTGCAATGTTCTGCAGGAAGTAGGACACACCGATTGCAGAAATCATGATTGACATTCTCGGTGCTGAGCGAAGCGGACGATACGCCACCCTTTCAATCGAGCATCCGAGCGCTACGGTAAATACAATAACGATAATAACGCTCACCCAAATCGGCAGAGCCGTCACCAGATAAATCATAACCAGACCTGCCATCATGAACATATCCCCATGCGCGAAGTTAATCAGCCTGAGGATACCGTAAACCATCGTATACCCGATTGCAATCAGTGCATACTGACCTCCTACGGAAATTCCCGCAAGGATATATGGCAGCCATTTCGTAATTAATTCCATATTTAAACCTCCAATTTAATCCTAAAAGACAGAACGCCTTCCGCAAAACGCTCTCTCTTTCGTGATTTATCACTGTTTTGCCGCGTTTTGGCAGTGTCCCCATAATACGACGATAAGCGGAGGGAAACATTCCCCCCGCTGTATGCTTAAAGTCATATATATCTATTATATCTATGTATCCATATGGATTCCCAAAAGCAAGTCGTACTATTTGATTTTTATTCTTCGATAGACTGAGTCTTAACGAATTCCCATTCACCTGTTTCGGTGTTGCAGTGCTTAACAACCGCTTCGTTCTTTTCAGCGTCGCCTGTTCCATTGAACTTAACCGTACCGCAAACGCCGCCTTCATATACAACGTTCGGAAGTGCAGCCAGTACATCTGCCGGATCTGTGGAACCTGCAGCCTTGATTGCTTCAAGCGCTACGAAGTAAGCATCGTAACCCATTGCAGATACTGCAGCAATCTGGTCGTTGCCGTTGTTGTTAGCCTTAGCTGTGGAATCGGAGTTGATCCATTCTTTGATTCCGTTATCGAAGTCAGGGTTTCCGCCTTCCTGATAGAAAGTCGTAACATTGAGTTCGATGTTCTTGCCCTTAGCTGCTTCGAGAACTACGTTGGAGTCCCAAGTGTCGCCTGCAAGGATTGGCATTCCAAGTTTCTGTGCTTCTGCCTGGTCGATGATCAGAGCAGCAGCTTCGATGGAAACCGGTGAATAGAATACATCGCAGCCCTTAGCCTTAGCGTTTGCAACATAGGAAGCGAAGTCGGAGTTACCCTGTGGGAACTGCTCTTCTACAACTTCACCGCCGAGAGCTTTGAACGCCTTAACGAAGTAGTTTACAAGACCTACGGAGTAGTCATCGCCGAGTTTGGATAAGCAGTAAGCTTTTCTCTGTCCGTTTTCATATGCAAAGTTTGCAAGAACAGTACCCTGGAACGGATCGAGGAAGCAGATACGGAAGTAAACCGGATTGCCTTCTGTTACCTGAGGGTTTGTGCAAGTGATACCCATTGCCGGCATTCCTGCATCCTTGAATACGTCGCCTGCTGCGATGGATACTGCAGAACCGTAGGAACCGAGTACAATGGATACGCCGGATGCAACGAGGTTCTGCGCTGCAGATACACCCTTCGCATTGTCGGATTCGTTATCAGCCGGTACAAGCTCAACCTTGTAAGTTTCACCGTTGATGTCAACTGTAGGCTGTACTTTGTTTGCGTACTGAATACCGAGCATTTCCTGCTTGCCGCCTGCGCCGTTGTCACCGGATGCCGGTTCAAAAACGCCGATTTTTACCGTGCCTGCATATTCGCCGCCGTCATCATTGCTTCCGCAGCCGACTGCAAACAGAGTGAAAATCATAACGAGTGCTAATAATAAAGCAA
>CABQMM010000122.1 GCA_902465215.1 uncultured Bacillota bacterium | reverse complement strand
GTGAGAGCGGAAACGGAAGACCCGACATCGTGATGCAAACGGTGCAGGTACGCAAAGGCCGCGTGATTATTTTAGAACTTAAAATAGCAGGCAGCATTGCAGAGATGGAAGCTGTCTGTGACCGCGCACTTGCACAGATTGAAGAACAGCATTACGCAGAGCCTTTTGTAACGGAGGGCTATCCCGAAGTGAAAAAGTATGCACTGAGTTTCTGCAAGAAAGAGTGTATGGTGAAAAAAGCAGAATAACGAAGATCCCATGAGAACAGGAAGAAATTAAAAATTGGAAGGTAAATTCAAATCAATCCGCACAAGGCAGCCGATCTTGTAAAATACGGAGTCTTTTTGTAATTCGCTTTGTCGTTTTTATGGCTTCGGAGGGGCTTCCTTGGATAAATGCATCTCAAGGATTGCATATCTTCCGCGCTGCAGGACCGGTTGTAGTCGTAACCTTCGCTCCGCCAAGAGATCCGTCTAACAGGTTGATGCCGTTGAAGTTCGTAGCTTCGGAAATACGATCTACTTCGTCGAGTAAGGAGTCGAGTTCCTTCTGCAGGTTTTCACGGTCAACATTGTTGTCGTAAGTTCCGTTTGCGGTCTGCACGAGGGAGATACCGTCGTTTGCGTTCTTCTGAGCGGTTTCCGGGCCATCCTTGTCCCGGGATTTTATTTTGTACGTCTTTCCCGTACACCTAATTTATCGACGGGGAGGTAACATAAGGGTAAATTGTAAATTTTTTTAAAATTTTTTCAAAAATAAAACCCTTACAGTACGAAAACGTTGGAAATGCAAGGGTTTAAAGAATTTTATTTTTTGAGGTCTAAAGTCTGATTTCGCCTTCCGCCAGGATGACAGCACTGCCGCCAACCTTAATGTAGCACTGGCGCTGCGTCGCGTCGGTTTCTTCACAGCCGTCGGCGGAGCATTCTACATCGAGGTGGCTGAGTATTACAGATGGGCGGTTCATCTTTTCGCCTTGAATGACTTTACAGTCGTCTCCGTTCTTGACGAAGCCGTTCAGATAACCGTAATAGGTCAGCGCGCCGTTGGAAGTTCCGGTCGCAGCTTCTTCGTCAATGTCATAAAGCGGCGCAAAGTTTCTCGCATGGCACAAAGCGTCGTCCGCGTCAGAAGCTTTTGCGAGGGTAAAGGCGTGAACTCCTGTCACTTCGTATCTTTCGGACAGTGCAGAGAGCGCAGGCATATCCGGAGCCAAAGCTTCCAAATCATCTAAGCCCGCTACCGGCATCATAATATCAGGAAGTCCGGTTGAAATGAGCTGCGGGATGAGAGTAAGCCCTTTTGCGAGCTGCTCATCGTAGCTGACTCCCATGATTTTGTAAAGCTCATCGAGAGCAGGTTTTTCCGTAATCTCCGAAATTTTGACAGGGGAAGCCATGTCCATCAGCACAAAGCCGTCTTTCACATCAATCTGCAGGTCGCCTGCCAGTGCGTGGTTGGTGTAGATTGCATTGTCCTCGATATATCCGCCGTAAAGCAAAGCCTTGAAGGAAGCAATCGTCGCGTGCCCACAAAGCTCAACCTCCGCAGCCGGAGTGAAGTAGCGGATTTTGAATTCTTTGTCGCCAAGCCTCTGAATAAAAGCAGTTTCGGAGTAGCGAAGCTCCGCAGCGGTCTTTACCATCGTTTCGTCCGATGGAAAATCCGCACCGTCCGGGAGAATGACAACTCCCGCAGGATTTCCTCCGAATAAGGTATCTGTAAAAGCATCTACAATGTAAAATTTCATTTTATTTCCTCCCGGCACCGCAAAAATTCTGCAGGAAGCAGACGGTGTTCTTTCTCAATTATATCTATTTTTTCTCTTCTTATCAACAAAAATCACACATAAGATTCTATATGAATATTTCAAAGAAAAGAAAAGGCGAAAAAGTAAACAAAGAGACCCTGTTTTTCCTCCCGATTATGGCGGCGGTGTTTTACCTGACCTTCGGCGCTCCGGGAAGTTTTCTTAAGCAAGTGCTGGCAGACGGAATCGACTGGTGGGTGCTGAGGCTGGAAAAAATGCTGATTTGGGCGGATGTAAATGCGACATTGCGGACGCTTGTCATAGACGGAATTTGCGCAGGAATTGGAAGCGTGCTTTCGTTTCTTCCTGTTATCGGTCTGCTGTTTCTCTGCCTGTTTACGCTCGAGGAGTGCGGATACATGGAAAAGGTTTCGCAGGATATGGACAGAGTTTTCAGACCGCTGGGCCTACCAGGGCGTGCGATTGTGCCGCTGCTTTCGGGCTTTGGCTGCTCGGCTGCCGCAATCCTTGCGGCAGGGGAAATCCCGGGCCGCCGCGCAAGGCTGCGAACGATATTTCTGATACCGTTTATGTCTTGCAGCGCAAAAATACCGATTTATGGGATGATTGCGGCGGCTCTGTTTCCGCAGTCTGCGGCTGCTGTTATTGTCTTTCTGTATTTCTTTGGGATTGCGATGGCGGTGCTGCTTGCGCTTGCCACACACAAGCGGAGCCATAAGGAAAACGATGGAGCTGGCTGCGCAGGCTGCAACGGGCAGCCAAGCAGCGCCCCGGCATGCAGGGGAAATTGTGCTGCATGCCCTGTCCACACACCTGCGCATCGACAGGTCTCCCATGTACTTCTGCGGACATGGGAGAATATGCGCGGATTTATGAAGAAGGCATTTACTGTGATTTTTCTTGCGTCCGCAATCATCTGGACGCTCGAAAATTTCGACTGCACGCTTCATCTTGCACCATCGCCGGACCAAAGCATTTTAGCGTCAATCGGGCGCCATGCGGCGCCGCTCTTTGAGCCTCTTGGATTCGGAGACTGGCGGGCGGCGACGGCACTGCTTGCAGGACTTTCCGCGAAAGAAGCGGTTGTCAGTACGCTTACGGTTTTGACCCTTGCTGCGGGAAGCAGCGGAGCAGGAAGCGGCGGAATGGGAAGCGGCAGCGCAGCAGTTTCCGTACTGGGCGAGGTTTTCACGCCACTTTCCGCCTTGTCATTTTTGGTTTTCTGCCTGCTCTATGTCCCGTGTGTGGCGACTTTAGCGACGGTTTATAAAGTAACGGTGAGTCGAAAATACGCAGCAGGTATGGCAGCTTTTCAGACGGCGCTTGCATGGCTTGCGGCATTTGCGGTGTATCACATCGGAATTTTAGCAGGACTAAACTAAATTTCATGTAGCCCTTGATTTTTCCCCGTTCTTCGTGGTATATTCAATTTTATATAGAAGGAAAAGTACGAAAGAAGAAGGGGCAGTTCACCATGCAACACGAGGCAACAAAGATACAAAAAAATACTTTGCAAATTTCATCAAAGAGCGCAGATGTCCTGCTGCTGCTCGTCGCAGTCATCTGGGGCGGAGGCTTTATCGCAGGTAAAGTAGGCTTGGAAACGGCATCTCCGCTGTGGATTCTCTTTTTCCGTTTTGGCGTGGCTGCGCTTTGCATGGGTTGTTTGTTCTTCAGGCAGATACGCAAGACCGATAAGCAGACCATTCGCAGGGGTGCGCTTTTGGGAGTTCTTCAGCTTACAGCGCTGTTTATACAGCTCTTTGCGCTGCAGTATACGACGACCGCCAAGCAGTCCTTTTTAGCAGCGACCTATGTTCTCTTCACGCCGTTTATCGCGAGGCTGATGCTGCATAAGAAAATTTTGCCGCAGAATTATATCGCTTCGGTTTTAGCCCTTGCGGGCATTGCATTTCTGAGCCTGCGCGGCAGTGAGGAAATACAAATTGGTGATTTTATTACACTTGGGTTTGCGCTGATTTTTTCGATTCAAATTGTTTTAATCGGTCAATATTCGCAAACCAGCGAAGTTATTCCGCTGACCTTTTATCAGCTTCTTAGTTCGGCAGTGCTTGCGGGGATTGCGGCGTTTTGTACGGGGCTTCCGGCAGAAGCAATCAGCATGCGTTCGTGGATGGGAATTTTGTATCTGGGCGTTGTCAACACAGCCGTTGCTTTTGGCGTGCAGAATTTTGCACAGAAATATACATCTGAGTCGCATGCGGCGCTGCTTCTCAGTCTGGAATCCGTATTCGGACTTTTGCTTTCTATCTGGTTTTATGATGCGGCGGTTACCATTTGGATGGGAATCGGCTGCGCGTTGATTTTTGCGGCACTTTTGGTCAGCAACCGCAGATAAACCTCTTCTATTTTGTGCCGATTTATGGTACAATAAGATGTTAAAGGATATTTTGATTTAAGATGTGAATTGGACGAAGAAAGGAATCGCGATGGAACGGATTTATGCCTACAGGCTTTTAGGTTTGCGGGAAGGGGCTTCGCAAAAACAAATTGAGGCCGCATACGATGAGAGACGGCGGAAATATAAGTCGCCGGATTATCAGGATGAGCCGGAATATGCTGCAAGGAAGATGCGGGAGCTTCAGGAAGCCTATATTATGCTTGGAGGAAGCGCTCCGAAGGCGGCGGTTACGGCCGCAGGGGGAAATGCAGCAGAAAAACTGCAGTCGCTTGCAGGAAAACTGGAGCTGCCGAAGGGCGGTCTCGAAAAGACATTTAAAAAAGCGAAAACGCAGAAGCGAAGCAAAGCCGATAACGAAGATGCGAAGAAGCTTGCGGGCTTTGTGTTTGCAGTGATTCTTATGATTATTTCGTTCCTTTTGAACGGATAGAGAAAGCAGGGAAACAAATAGAAAACGACAACGAGTCGATTCGGATGACGATTGATTTTTAAGGAGAACGGAAATGAAGGTTTTGGAGATTGCGCCGGTAAAGTTTGAGGACGGAAAAATGCTGATTCTCGACCAGACAAAACTGCCGGGAGAAGAAGTTTACATAGAAATGAAAACAAAGGAAGATGTATGGGACGCGATTTTTAAGCTGAAAGTCAGAGGCGCGCCGGCAATTGGCGTGGCAGCAGCTTACGGCCTTTATATTTCAACGCGGGACTTCAAAGGAACACAGGTTAAGGAGTTCCGTGAATATGTGCGTGAAACAAGTGCTTACCTGAACAGCGCAAGGCCAACGGCAGTCAACCTGTCATGGGCGCTGAAGCGCTGCGAGGATATGCTGGATAAATACATCAGGGCGTTCGACAATGCTGCAGACGGCTTCCTCTGCTCGTGCGGGCACTGTGCTGGAGACCAGGTAGACGATGCGAAGCTTTTGCTTTTGGATGAAGCGGAAAAAATCCGTAAGGAGGATGAAGCGGCCTGCAGAAAGATGGGCGAG
>CABQMM010000121.1 GCA_902465215.1 uncultured Bacillota bacterium | reverse complement strand
TAGATATGCTTTACGAAGATATATGGCATATCTCCGGCCATCACATCGCGGAGAAGTCCGCCGCCAACCCCGGTAATCACGCCGACGAATACAGCAAGAAAGACCGTTGGGTGGTCGGAAACCTCGAAGGCGCGCATTGCGCCGGAAACCGTAAAGATACCGAGGCCAATCGAGTCGGCAAGCAGCATGATGCGGCTGCTGCGCTCCAAAAGGCCACGCACCTGCGGGATGAACACGATGAGACATGTGAGAAATGCCGTCAGTGCGTAAATCGGATTCTGAAACATTGCCGGAGGGAACGCACCGAGGATGATGTCTCGGATGATACCGCCGCCGACTGCAACGGTGAGGGCGAGCACAAAAGCCCCGAAAATATCCATATGCTTGCGGATTCCTGTCATCGCGCCCGAAACCGCAAATGCAGAGGCGCCGATCAGTTCCAAAACTAAAATAAATATATCCATAAGAAGATTCCGTTTCCTTTTGTATAAGAATAGCTTGTCCATCCGCAGCACGAAGATGTGGATGTATGGAAATTCTAACCCGTAAAAGGAGGAAAGTCAACGACGGATTTTTTGCGAAGCAGGCTGTGGAGTTTCATAGACCGATAATTGTGAAAAAAAACAAAATTTTTTAAAAAAATATCAAAAAATACACAAAAACCTATTGACAATCGTTTTTATCTATGGTACACTTCGTATATCACTTAAGGAAAGGAGAAAAACAATGAACTTCATGGTACTCATTAACAGCATTATAGTCATTAGCATTATTTTACTGCTCCTCGTCATTAGCGGCCTAATTATGAATAGTGCTTATTGCGTTGCGGGTAATGAAACGAGTTCGTGTGGTTTCTCCGAAAGATTTGCTTTTCATGCTTGATGAAGCAGATTGAAACCCTAAGAAAGAACTTTGCAGCCTGCAGGCAATGAGCCGGCGGGCTTTTTTGCTGCGACAGCAGGACGGAGGCCGAACGAAAAATCGGCTTTTGGAAAACATCAAAAAGGAAAAATAATTAAAGATTAAAAACGGAGGAAAAGAAAATGAACATGAAGAAATTTATGAAGAAATTTGCAGCTGTCTCTATGGCGGCAGTCATGACGGTAGCATTCGCAGGATGCGGCGATTCCGGCACAGGCACAGAAGGCGGTGACTCTGCTGCAAAATTCGTAATCGGCGGCATCGGGCCGACAACGGGCGGTGCGGCAGTTTACGGTCAGGCGGTTAAGAACGCAGCTGAAATGGCAGCAGAAGAAATCAACGCTGCAGGCGGCATCAACGGCTATCAGATCGAATTCAAGTGGCAGGATGACGAACATGACACAGAAAAAGCAGTAAACGCATACAACTCTTTGAAAGATGACGGCATGCAGATGTTAATGGGTACAGTTACTTCCGCACCATGCACAGCAGTTGTTGCACTTACGGAAGAGGACAATATGTTCCAGCTTACACCGTCAGGTTCGGCTGTTGAATCCATCAAAGGCGACAACGCGTTCAGAGTTTGCTTCTCCGACCCGAACCAAGGAGTAGGTTCTGCGGACTATTTCGCAGAAAACTTCCCGAACGCTAAGGTTGGCGTAGTATACAACTCATCCGACGTATATTCCAACGGCATCTTCAAGACATTCAAGAAAGAAGCCGCGGCTAAGGGCGTAAATGTTGTTGCAACAGAAGCTTTCACAAAGGATTCCGCACAGGATTTCACAGTACAGATCCAGAAGATGAAAGAAGCAGGTGCTGACTTAGTATTCCTTCCGTTCTATGCACAGGAAGCATCCTTGTTCCTGACTCAGGCAGACAAAGCGGGACTTGATGTACAGTTCTTCGGATGTGATGGTCTTGACGGCGTAATCGACCAGCTTGGCTCCAACGCGAAATTAGCGGAAGGCGTAATGCTTTTGACACCTTATGCAGCTGACTCCGATAACCCGGAATCAAAGAAATTCACGGAAGCTTACAAAGCAAAATATAACGGAGAAGTTCCGAACCAGTTCGCAGCAGACGCTTACGACGCAATGTACATCATCAAGGCAGCAGCAGAAAAGGCAGGTGTAACCCCTGATATGAGTGTTTCCGACATCTGCGACGCTATGAAGACAGCTATGACAGAAATCGAATTCACAGGTGCAACCGGTACAATGACATGGTCTGCAGACGGTGAACCGACCAAGACACCGATGGCTATGGTAATCAAGGATGGCGCATACAAGGCTATGTAATTTTTTACGGATTTTGAAAATGTAAAATAGAAAGATGATAAAGGGGACGGCAATGCCGTCCCCGATTCCAAATTTTGAACGAGGTAATTTTTATGAACTTTTTATCGTATTTGATCAGCGGCATCAGCCTGGGAAGCGTATATGCACTGATCGCACTCGGGTATACAATGGTATACGGAATTGCAAAAATGTTAAACTTCGCTCATGGTGATGTAATCATGATCGGGGGTTTTGTAATTTTTACAGCTGTTTCCTCCGCGCATACTTCGCCTGCGGTTGCAATTATCGCAGCGATTATCGTATGTACGGTACTGGGCGTAGCGATTGAAAAAATCGCATACAAGCCTTTGAGAAACGCATCGCCTCTGGCTGTTTTAATCACGGCAATCGGCGTCAGCTATTTCCTTCAGAATGTCGCACTTTTGATTTTCGGTTCTGCCGCAAGGAATTTCCCGGATGTGCTCAAGGTAGGTGACTGGCATGTTGCACAGGGACTTACAATCACAGGCGAGACGATTATCACAATTGCTGCTACGCTCATCATCATGATCGCACTGACCACTTTCATCAACCACACGAGAATCGGTGCTGCCATGCAGGCAGTTTCAGAGGACCGCGGAGCGGCTCAGCTCATGGGCGTAAATGTTAACAGCACCATCAGCATTACTTTCGCCATCGGCTCTGCGCTCGCAGCCGTTGCAAGCCTTTTGCTCTGCTCTTCCTATCCGCTTATCGGACCTTACACCGGAGCAATGCCGGGAATCAAAGCTTTCGTAGCTGCGGTATTCGGCGGGATCGGCTCCATTCCGGGCGCTATGATCGGCGGAATCCTGCTCGGCGTTATCGAGAACCTGAGCAAAGCGTACATCTCCACGCAGCTTTCGGATGCAATCGTATTCGGCGTGCTGATTATCGTTCTGTTAGTAAAGCCAACAGGCATTTTAGGCAAAGCAATGCGTGAGAAAGTGTAGGTGGACGGGATGAAGAAAATGACAACGACTTTAAATAAGACAACAAAGCAGAATGCAATCACCTATGCAATCGTTTTTGCCTGTTTCGTATTCTGCATCATATACAGCGGACTGCCTTCGGGTTCCAGCCTGATTAAAGGTTTGTTCGTTCCGATTTGCGCATATGTAATTATGGCGATGTCCCTGAATCTTACCGTAGGCATCCTCGGCGAACTCAGCCTTGGACACGCGGGCTTCATGTGTCTGGGTGCTTTCGTGGGAAGCACTTTCAGTATGCTGACACAGGAAAGCCTGACCTCTGTATGGGTGCGCTTTCCACTGGCGATTTTGCTGGGCGGCGCGGTAGCTGCAGTCGCAGGCATTTTGATCGGTATTCCGGTTTTGAGACTGAAGGGCGACTATCTGGCAATCGTTACATTAGCGTTTGGCGAAATCATCAAAAATATCGCAAACAATATTTATCTTGTAAAAGACGTCAACGGCGTACATTTTGCACTGGGCGTAGACGCTTACAACAATATGGAACTCGATGACATGACGGCTGAAAACATCATCAACGGCGCCATGGGTATCACAGGTGCGCCGAGAGACTCCAATTACATCGTTGGATTCGTACTGGTGCTGATTACATTAATCGTAATCCTGAATTTGGTACAGTCAAGAGCCGGCAGGGCCATCATGGCAATCAGAGACAACCGCATCGCAGCAGAGTCCATCGGTATCAACATAACAAAATACAAGCTCATCGCATTCTCGATTTCCGCAATGTTTGCGGGCATGGCGGGCGTGCTTTACGGACACAATCTTTCCAGCTTGGTTGCGGTAAAATTCGACTATAACCTTTCCATTTTGGTACTGGTCTTCGTCGTACTGGGTGGTATCGGAAGCATGAGAGGCTCAATTATCGCAGCAATCATACTGACCGCGCTTCCGGAACTTCTCAGAGGCTCGTTCAGCGACTACAGAATGCTGATTTACGCAATCCTTTTGATCGTAATGATGCTGGTAAACAACAACGAAAACATGGCTATGTATAAAGAAAGATTCAAATCATATCTTCATATCGGCAAAGGCGGCAAAGGCAGCAAAGGCGGCAAAGACGGAACGAAAGCTGATGCTGAGGAAAGTCAGGAGGTGAGCGCATGACAGCTATGCTTGAAACGAAAAACTTGGGAATCTCTTTCGGCGGACTGAAGGCGGTTGACGAGCTCACGATGACGATCCAAAAGGGACAGTTATACGGATTAATCGGGCCAAACGGCGCAGGAAAAACGACCGCGTTCAACCTGCTCACCGGTGTATACAAACCGACCGAGGGAAACTTTTTCCTCAACGGCGAAAAGCTGACAGGCAGCAGCACAATCGAAATTAACAAAAAAGGAATCGCCAGAACCTTCCAGAATATCCGTCTGTTTAAACAGCTCTCGGTACTTGACAATGTCAAGCTGGGGCTTCATAATGATTATAAATACTCAACGATAGGCGGAATCTTCCGTCTTCCATCCTACTACAAAACCGAAAAGGCGATGAATGAAAAGGCGGAGGAACTTTTGGAAGTTTTCGGACTGGCGGATGAAAAGGACTATATTTCGGCGAATCTGCCTTACGGCAAACAGAGAAAACTCGAGATTGCAAGAGCGCTTGCGACATCTCCGAAGCTGCTTCTGCTGGACGAACCGGCTGCCGGCATGAACCCGAACGAAACACAGGAACTGATGGACACCATTGAGTTTGTAAGAGAAAACTTCGATATGACCGTACTGCTGATTGAACATGACATGAGACTGGTTGCGGGAATTTGCGAAGAACTTACGGTTCTGAACTTCGGAACGGTTTTGGCACAGGGCAAGACGAAGGATGTTTTGAACAATCCGGAAGTTATCAAGGCATATTTGGGCGAATAAGGAGGGCGCGCATATGGCAATGTTAGAAATAAGAGATTTAGAAGTCAATTATGGCGCCATCAACGCTATCAAAAAGATTTCATTCGATGTCAACGAAGGCGAAGTTATCGCTCT
>CABQMM010000120.1 GCA_902465215.1 uncultured Bacillota bacterium | reverse complement strand
CCTCTTTCCAGCTGTTTTTTGGGGATTCTAATTTAACAAATAATTTGCTAAACTCTTAAATTGTTCTCCAAGCCTTGTTCGACCACTGCGTATAGTATTTTTGCCCGTCAATCGTGCGAACTCCGCGAACTTTATAGTAGTAAGTCTTTCCTGCTTTAAGCCCTTTAGTGTTCAGATACTTCGACCAATTGCCGTCTTTCGTCTTGAAGAATGCTGTCTTTCCGTAGCCGCTGTTTTTCTTAACAGAACGGTAAACTTCGTAAGAATCAACCTTATAGCCTCTCGACTTCGTCCATGTCAGAAGCACTTTTCTATTCTCTATAAGTTTCGACTTCAGAATGATAGATGTGTCTTCGATGCCCTTAACAAGTTTTGCATTCTTGTCTGTGCTTGGATCTGTCGGCTGAGTTGGTTCTGCTTTCTTCGCTGTCTTAATTTCAACTTTATCACCTGTTTTAAGACCGGTCAGTTCACCCGCAGCTCCTTTAGAAACACCATTTACCAAGACATCTGTGATTTCATAACCATCTTCTGCTTTGATTGTCAGCTTCGTACCGTCGCTGCTTAATTCCG
The DNA here is from genome assembly GCA_902465215.1 of uncultured Bacillota bacterium. GTDB lineage: Bacteria > Bacillota > Clostridia > Peptostreptococcales > Anaerovoracaceae > CAG-238. The sequence continues at coordinate 4,656 of CABQMM010000120.1, read as the reverse complement.
TCTTAACATTGTCATTCTTTTCAATAACCGGTTTTTGGATCGGCGTGTAAGAACCGCCGCCACCGCCGCCGCCGGATGACTTTTTATCAATTCTTCCTTCGTTCTGCTTCCATGCGTCAAGGTCTGCAATTTCTGTCTTTCCTTCTGCATCTGAGAAGTTCTTACTGCATTCAGAGCATGTCCAGTATGCTTTCACACCGTATTGAGTTGTAGTCGCAGGAACTTCATCCGTTTTTGTCAGCTTATGTGCTGCTGCAATCTTGCCTTCTCCTGCTTTCCATGCTTCAAGGGTGATTTCGTTTCCGCCTGTTTCAGCGTCGAACAGCTTATCGCATCCGTTACACTTGTAGTAATCCTTCCAACCATCGACTGTGCAGCTTGCTGCCTGTCCTTCTACTAATGTGCGGTGGCTATGGTCGATATGACCGGTTGCCGGTGTAATGATGTAGCCGCATACCGTACAGGTCTGTGGTGTATCTTCGGTTGCTTCTGCTCCCGGTGTATGTGCTGCAAAATCTTTCTTTTCCGTACAGTTTGTACATGCATACCAGTGACCACTTTCATCTTTACTCCATTCGCTCTCCCATGCATGCAATACTGTGAGCCTGCCTTCGCCTGTTTTCCATGCGTCAAGATCAGGAATTTCTGTCTTTCCTTCTGCATCTGAGAAGTTCTTGCCACATTCAGAACATGTCCAGTATGCTTTCACGCCATAATCTGTTGTGGTTGCCGGAATTTCATCTGTCATTATCAAATTATGCTTATGCTCGGTAATTTCAATTATCTGAGCTTCAGAAGCAAGGCTGGTGCCTGTTGCGGCAACCCTTATGTAATAGGTTCCCGGTTCTAATCCTTCCGTTACACCGCTGCATCTTGTCCACACTGTACCATCGACACTGAATTCATGTGCCACTGTTGTCGGAATACTTCCTTTTCCATTTACTTCACTCGGCTGTGACGCAGTCAGGTCTGGCGCTTCTGCCTTCGTTATCGTAATTTCCTGTGCTTGTGAATCCTTCGTCGTTGTACCGTTTCCCTTCTTTACGACCTTAATCGTGCACGGCGCATTTATAATGCTACTGAAATCGACTTCTTTGCTTTGAATATCTATCCACGCCCCGTCATCAAGCTGATATTTCATACCTGCTGATACACCCGTCAATTTCATATTTTCTGCTGAAAAAACCGCTTCAGGAGATTCTTCTGGTAAGACTTCTTTAAAAACAGCCTTAATTGTTACCGGATAAGCAGGCATAGTGAAGGAGCCATTTGTTATTGTAATTGGTGTTTCTGCATTGTCGATGGTGTAAAATGCCGATAATGATTCGAAATAATATCCTTCTGCCGGAGTTGCTTTCACACTTACTGCTGAACCCTCTTTGCGGTAAAGCCATGTTGTTATCTGACCATCGCCTTCTTTCGTGCTGCTAATCTTATATACCTTCACACCTCCAGTTCCGTCATAGGTATTGCTTTTCGGTTCCTCATATCCGTTTGCTGCATAAATTCCATAAGTAACGAATAACTGCGAATTTTCCACCGTAAATTTGCCGCCAAGCTTAATTGCTCCGCTTACACTGCCATAACATCTGAGATTTACATTTTTCAGGGTAATATCTCCGAAACTTGAATCAGAGTCTCCGACACTGGAATAACCTGCCCCATATGCCATAATCCCAACATTGCTCATTTCCAGATTTCCTCCGGCTGCTTCACCCTGTGCCACATATGGTGTCCCACGCTTGCCTGCCCCGATTGCGGTATGGCTTCCGCCCGTAATTGAAGAAAGGTACAGAACATCAGATGTACGATTTTTTCCGTTTATTTTAAGGTTGGCACCCTTATTAATCTGTATCGCCGGTGCCTCATAGCCGCCGTCTAAGGTGTTTTGACCGTTCACTATCAATGCAGTGCTCTGACCTTTTTCCAGTAAAATTGCAGGACGTCTGTAGGCTGCGTGTGAGGTATCGGATGACTTATTTTGCTTTATTGTAAGTTTTTCAATTGAAATTGTTGGATTTCCGCCCTTTATGTCGATAAAATATGCTTCCTTTTCGCCGCTTGCAGTTCCGTCAAAGGTGCCGCTTATCGTCAGCGCATGTGAATCTGCGTCCTTCCACTTTTTTAATTCGCTGCCTTCCTGCTGATAGCCTTCTTCGGAGATGGTAATGCTTCCGTCTGCTATGTCTAATGCCGGCTGGCTATTAATCGATAAAACAATTTCATCCGTAAGCCCGGTTTCCGTGTCTTCAACTGCTACGGTATAATCACCTTTAGCAATTTCTGAGCTAATGTGCACCTGTCCGTTATTTGTTACCGATAATGCCCCATCTGCATCATCCGGCAGGCTCCACACATAATTTCCTTGTGTCTTTTCATCTGGATAGCGATAAACTCCCAGATTGATTGTCTTGTTCTCCCCTACAACCTTCACCGGATAAGTGTACAGAAAATCTTCTGTTTTATTTTTAAGGTAGATCTTAATATATTCCGTGTCTCGTGCCTGGCTTCCTTCCTCTGTGTAGACTTCAAATTCGCTTAAACCGTAGTCTCCCGTTCCACTCAAAATTTTAAAAATAACCTTATCTGCCTGTACGGTCTGATCTAAAATAATTTCTGTTCCATCCCCTCCGTTTGAAAGCGCGTCCACTGATACTGTTTTTATCTCTTTACCATCTGCGAAAAGCTGCAACTGTCCGGAAGTAATCTGGTTCGACAAATTTTGATCATCATAAAGAACAATCCGCTTAATGTCCTTTTTTGAATCCCACGAAAGGGCAACCTGTTTGTTCGTATCGTCTGCTGCAGGCATCCATGTATAGTTTGCATATTCTCCGCGAATATTTCCCTGCCCGCTGTCAAGTCTTCGGTCATTCAGTTTAAAATCATTTATTCTGTCTTTCGTTTCCTCATTCGATGAAACTTCTACTGTCGCTTCATAACTGATGCTCCTAGTATCACGCTCCCAAAAAACTTTATCCCCGTTTCCTACACTCTGCGCCTTACTTGAAGCCACCGCATCTGAATAATTTTTATTTGCGTCTAACATTTGTGACTTATAGCATTTCATCACGTCAAAAATCAGATTGTTACCGTCTGCAGTCTGCAGTCCTTCCGGCATTGGAAAGCGGACACGCTCACTCCATTTATATGGTGTAAACTGTCTTGAATCATAGACATAGTCATTCGTCGTTCCGTTTGGTGCAAGCGTAGATTTTAAATAATATCTGGACGCATCATCCGGAGAAGCCGTGTAAAAATCTCTTGGGGCGGACCATGCCGTACCATAAGAAAACCCTTTATATACTCTTGGTGTATAGCCGCTCCCTTCCTTCAGTACAGAAGCAATCGCTTCCTCGGCAATATAGGAAGTTGTCCGATGTCCTGGATGGTTATCCTGGTCAATGCAATATATTTCATCCGGATGCAAAGTTTTAATCATATCTGCAAAAACTCGGATACTGTCATTAATGGACGTGGACACTTCACCCCCCATATTTTTTGCTGCCCATGACGGATAGTTCTTTCCTGTATTGGAGTCGGTAAATCCTCTTGTTTTCTTGTTTCCAACGGCTGGTATAGTGTCTTTAGTTGGTTGATCATAATATAGCGGCTGTGTACTGTCTGCACCATTTAAATTATTTACTCCTACGCCAGCCACAATAAAGTTTTCTTCCGGAAGGCCTAAAACCTTCATCGCTGCAAAGGATTCCGGTCCTCGTACACCTGACATGCTGTAATTTGTCATATATACAGTATTTCCCGCATCAATATTTGACTTTACAATACTGTACGCTACATTGGCTTCATCATCGCAATGTGTTGCAATTATTAATATTGTCTTTGGCTTTTGATTCGTTGCTGCTTGTGTATTTCCATTTGTCTGTGCATATGCACCTTGAACTGTTGGAAAAAATAGCATAATTAGTGCTATCACTAAGCTTATTGCCTTATTTTTCATTGCACTGCTCCTTTTCTTTTCTTCTCGGGGCACGCATCTCATTTGTGTCCCGAGAAGAAAGGGAGAACATCTCCCTTTCTCCTCATGAGACCTTTATTAAAGTGTTCTCCAAGCCTTCACTGACCATTCAGTGTAGTAGCTTTCGCCATCAATCGTGCGAATGCCTCTCACCTTATAGTAATACTTCGTTCCTGCCTTAACTGCTGTGTTGAAGTACTTATCAGATGTAGATGTAAAAATAGGTGCCTTTCCATATCCAGAGTAACGTTTTACAGAACGATAAATTTCGATACCGTCAAAGTTTAACTCTTTTCCGTTCTTGTCGTACCATGTAAGGCGGATTGCTTTCTTTCCGTTCTTCATCTTTACAGCTTTGGAACGCAATACCAACTCATACTGAGCGAGTTCCGCTTTAACGCTATCAATGTCCGTATCGTTTCCGCTCTGTTCTGTGCTTATGATGACTTTGTCTCCTGTCTTAAGTCCAGTCACTTCCGTTACCGCTCCCTTGGATACGCCGTTTACTGTTACATCTGTTACCGTGTAACCTTCTTCCGGTTTAATTGTCAGTTTCGTACCGTCAGTGCTTAATTCCGTTTTAACATTGTCATTCTTTTCGATAACCGGTTTCTGGATCGGTCTGTAGGAACCACCGCCGGATGACTTTTTATCAATTCTTCCTTCGTTCTGCTTCC
>CABQMM010000119.1 GCA_902465215.1 uncultured Bacillota bacterium | reverse complement strand
ATCAACGGGAAACGCGCAAAATCAATCGGATCTATGTGCATGGATTTTTTAATCGTTGATATTACGGACATTGAGAATGTTGAAGAAGATCAAACAGCAACAATTTTCGGTAATGATCATGGGGTATTTCTTGATCCTGGTGAAATCAGTTGGCCAATGAATTTGCACCCGATGCTCATGCTGCTTTATATAAACCGTCGCGTATCCAGATGCTATTTCAAAGATGGCAAACAGATTGCAGAAATTAATTATTTGACGGACGGAAATAGTAAAGTAACCGGGTTGCTTTAAAAAGATGAAGAGAGAAAAGCGGATTTGCTTGAGAAAAAGGCATGTCCGCTTTTTTCTTCTGTAGGGGTGCAGAACGCCTTGGCTTATTCCGTATAGGTAATCGCTTTCAGATACTTGCACAGCATGTATTTATTTGGTACAATATTCTTCAGAATCATACAGAAAACATAGAAAAAGTGAGGTAAATGGGTATGATCAAAAGTATGACAGGCTTCGGAAGAAGCGAATACACGGACGGAAAGCGCAATATCACAGTGGAAATCAAATCGGTAAACCACAGATATTCCGACATTTCCATCAAAATGCCGCGGCGTTACGGCTTCGCGGAGGATAAGGTAAAGAATGCGGTTAAGGAGCGCATCCGGCGAGGCAAAGTGGATGTCTCCATCATGGTAGAAAACATAACCGAAAACGATGTGAATATCAAGCTCAACACGATGATTGCCAAGCAGTATTACGAAAACCTGCTTGAACTGCGAAAAGAGTTCAGTGTGGAGGGTGACATCACGCTGCAGTTCCTGGCGGGGCTTCCGGATGTTATGAAGGCAATTCCGGATGTAGAAGATGAAGAGGAAATCACGAAAGCGATTCTGATTCCGACCGCAGAGGCTGCGACGAATCTCGAAAAGATGCGCGCAGTCGAAGGTGAAAAACTTGCGGAAGACTTAATCGCAAAAGGCCGCAGCATCCGCAGCATTCTCGATAAGATTGCGGAAAGAGCGCCGCAGGTTTCCATCGACTACACCGCAAGACTTCGCGAACGCATTACGGAGCTTATCGGTGGCAGCATCGAAGTGCCAGAGGACCGGATTCTTGTGGAAGCGGCGATTTTTGCGGATAAATGTGCGATTGATGAGGAAATTACAAGACTCGGAAGCCATCTGATTCAGCTTGAAAATATCGTGACGAAGAGCACGCAGCCGGACGGCAAAAAGCTCGACTTCCTCGTTCAGGAAATGAACCGTGAAGCAAACACCATCGGCTCCAAGGCGAACGACATCACGATTACCGGCTATATGCTCGAAATCAAGAGCGAAATCGAGAAGATTCGTGAGCAGGTGCAGAACATCGAGTAAGAAAAGCTTGAAAAAAGCGCAAAGTTGTGCTAAAATAATATTTCAGAGTTAATTTACAAATGACAAAATGCGGAAGTAGAGGCTTTTGATGAATTTAAACACGCAACATTCAGGAAAATTATTTATTCTTTCCGGACCATCCGGAGCGGGGAAGGGAACCATCTGCAAGGAGCTTTTGGCTCAGACGGATTTGGAACTTTCCGTGTCGATGACGACCAGAGCACCGAGGGAAGGAGAGATTCACGGCGTTCACTATTATTTTGTGAGTGAAGACGAATTTGTTGACAGAATCAATAATGACGGATTTTTGGAGCATGCGCAGGTTTACGGCAGACGCTACGGCACGCCGAAGGAACCGGTCATCGAAAAGCTGAAGCAGGGCATTGATGTTATATTGGAAATCGACATCCAGGGAGCTTTGAAGGTGAAGGAAAACTACCCGGACGGGGTATTTATCTTCATCCTGCCGCCGTCAATGGCTGAACTCCGCAAGCGCCTTACGGGACGCGGAACGGAGACGGCTGAGGCAATTGAAATGCGGCTGGGAGAGACGCTGAAGGAGCTGTCATTTATCGAGAAATATGACTACTGCGTTGTAAATGGGGAACTGGACGAAGCGGTTTCGAGGGTAAAATCCATTGTAATCGCGGAACATTCGAAGGTTACCATTACAGCCGAAGAACTGGTAAAAAGGTATAAGGAGGAAGAATAATGTTATATCCATCCATTAACGAAATCAGAAAGAAAGCGGACAGCAGATATACACTCGTTATTTTAGCTGCGAAGAGAGCCAGAGACATCATCGACGGCAAGCCGATTCTGACCGATGTGGACATCGACAGACCGGTATCCATCGCGGCACATGAAATCGCAGAAGACCTGATTACTTACAGAAGAGACGAAGACGCGCAGGACGGCGAAGCGATTGGAAACTAAATAGAAGAAAAAATCACGCAGCGAGATTGATATGCGTGATTTTTTTTATGGCAGAAGCTGCGGAAAAAGTTCTCAACACGTTTACATTTATTGAAAAAATGTATATTTGCACGTAATTTCCGCAAAAAAGCCCCCCTTTTCGTGTATTTTTGAATGTTTCACGGATGTTTCACGCAAAATTTTGCGATTTTAAAGAACTTACATTTTTTTGAAGGTTGAAATTTCAACGTTTTTGCAATTCACATTTTTTATGCATTTTTCTCGGCAGAGAGTGATTTCCACTATATGGGAAAAAATACACGAAAAATAGGCAAAAAAATGCGATTTTTCGTGCAAATATACATTCGGCGCATCTTACGTCCCGAAAAATGAAAGAATAGGCATGAATTTGTAGGACAGAAATCATAATAATTCCTGTAATTTTGAATATCCTCTTATATTGAGAGGAGGAATTTTCGAAATGAGAAACAGGAAAAAAAGAAAAAAAGTCAGTCTTCTTCTTTTGTGTGTGCTATTGATTGCGTGCATGATGCCGCAGGCAGCTTTTGCGGGAAACTGGAATGAAGACGACAAAATCACAATCACGGTGGATGTATTCGATTTAAGCAAGAATCAGATACATCGAGGAGTCGGAACGGATACGGTAAGAAAGGGTGACACAACGAAAATACAGTCAGACAATTACCAAATTCCCGACTTATCAAAATTTACAGAACAAAAATATGGACGAATCACAGAAGTAACCGGAAATTGGTATGGATACTACAGAAGCGCCAACAAAGGAGCCAATGTCGTATTTTCATGCAACAGCTCCACGGCGCGCATTACCTACTGGGTAACTTACTTTGGTGACGGCGGAAGCGGCAGCAGCAGCGGCGGGAGCGGCGGCGATGTAGATACCGGAAGCGGTGGAAGATACACATGGAATCAAAAAGTTATCTATCATTCAAACTATCCATCAGGCAGTGACATTGAAAAAAGCGTAACCTACCATGTATCGCATATGGTAAAGGTTTATACGCTTTCTCCACTTAAGACTTTGGACGAACTTGGTTTTTCCGTGCCGCAAGGTTTTACAGCAGCCACACCGTTATGGAGCCTAACCAAAGATGGGAGTCGGCCTGCTAATGTCGTTTCGCTGAATATGGATCAGGCAAACACACCGATTCATCTCTATGCCCGCTACAACGAACCGACGCCAACCTCGGATACACAATATGTAATCACCTACATGGACGGCGATACGAAGGTGGGTGAAGACAAGGTCGTAAAGGGAGAATCGACGACTACCATGGATGCCCTTACCAAGGACGGATTCGACTTTAAAGGCTGGACGCAGACGAAAGGCGGCAGCGCAGTGGATTATGAAGCAGGTGCGCGAATTACCCCGACAGGCGATATGACGCTTTATGCCGTTTGGGAAGCAAAGAGCAATCCACAGCCGCCGACCCCGGGAGGAGACGACCCGAAGCCGCCTGCTCCACCGATCTTGGGTGAATTAAAAGAAGTCGTTACTGTAAAATGCGAAGCAAAGCCAGCGCAGCATGCAGAAGAGCACTTTGCGCTGAACGATGCAGATAAACAGACCTTAACGAAAGTAAGCGATACGGAGTATACTTTCAGCATTTCTCCGCAGGCTTATGCAGATGCATATAATTTAACGCCTTCTGCGAATGGAAAAAACCATAAGTTAAGTGAAGGACAGACGGTGAAGGTAATTCGTATTCTTTGGGATGCGCAAAGCGAAAGCTGGAAAATCGATAAGGAAAAAACACCTCTTCCGGCAGAATTCAAGGTTGCCTGCACAGATGAGGAAAAGCCGCCGACACCTTCGCGCCCGGGACATACGCGCTATATCATCAGATGGATGCTTGAGGACGGAACGATTCTCGAAACAGACTACGAACGGTACGGAGCAACTCCGAAATATGACGGAAGTACGCCGAGCAAAGCCGAAACAGACGAATTCACTTATGAATTTATCGGCTGGCGACCTGAAATTTCCATGGTTACCAAAGATATGGACTATACGGCGGTATTCAAGGCAATACCAAAGCAAGCGGAGCCGGAAGAAAAGCCAACGCAGCCTGTTTCTGAGCCACAGCCGACGGACACAACAGATACGGATAAGAAGAATGAGACAGGAAAGACGGAACAAAGAAACGAAAAAGACAGCGAGGTTCCGAAAACCGGAGACCAAACTATGGCAAATGCAATCTTTTATCTTATTTTGCTGGCAGGCACGGCAGGTGGAATGACAATCTGCATGCTGAGAAAGCCGCAGAAATAATTCTTTTATAAAAAATGGGTAGAGCCGAATTCACGGTTTCTACCCTTTTGTTTATTGTGAGGCTGTGAACCCCGTCGAGAAAGCATTGACAGCAGCGGTTATTTGGAGTAAAATAAATGTGAACGAATGTTCTTGCGTGAAGATAAAAAATAAAAGTGAGAAACATTATGTAAAATCGATTAAATCAAGTTAGAATAAGGATTATCCGCTGGGCGGTTTTGTCCCCTCAACATACATAGAGGGGAGGTGATACTATGACAGCAGTTACATTTTCTGATTTAATTCAGTTAGGTATTCTGATTGTAGGAATCATCGCTCTTTGTAAAAAACGTTCAAATAAGACAAAGCCGCCAAACAAGCGTTTGACGGCACTCTCGTTTCGGGACTGACCGCCGTGCGAAAGGCGGTAATCCTTTTTCTATATATTACACCACAATTGAAAAAATGTCAAACAGCAGATGAAAATTTCGTTTGTTTTTGCCCTTGACTTTTCGCCGAAAGCCAAGTAAAATATTGTGGTAAATAAATTCAATATTCAGGCAGTGAAGGAACCAGTAGCCCGGTGTAAGAGCCTTACAGAGAGCAGTCCGAGTGCCCCATGTCCGCAGAGACGCGGCAGGCACACGCTGAGAGGACTGTGGT
>CABQMM010000118.1 GCA_902465215.1 uncultured Bacillota bacterium | reverse complement strand
AATAAAGGCTTTAATGGCCTGCCCACGCAAGGAGTCCTTTACTCCGATTACACTGCATTCCACAACAGCGGGATGCTCCATCAGAATATTCTCAATTTCGTAAGGTCCAACGCGAAATCCTCCGGTCTTGATGATATCATCAAAGCGTCCATGGAACCGATAGCGTCCGTTTTCATCCATGTAGGCAGCATCCCCCGTATGATAAACACCGCCGCGCCACATATAGCGATACTGCTCGTCATTATTGAGATAGCCCGTAAAAATGCCCGGCTGCCTCTCATTTTCCGGCGGAACAATCACGATTTCCCCGATCTCGCCCGGCGCAGCCGGATTGCCACACTGATCCTGCAGACGAATATTATAAAACGGCGATGGTCTTCCCATCGCGCCTGCCTCCGCCTCATCACCCTTGAAGTTTGCCAGCAGAAGCGTTGTTTCCGTCTGCCCATAGCCTTCACAGAGCGTCAGTCCCGTGCTTTTCGTAAACTTACGAAAAACTTCGGGAGAAAGCGTTTCGCCCGCCGTTACCGCATGCTTTAACGTTGGCATTTTAGCAATTCCTTTCCGAACCAGATAACGATAGACAGTCGGAGGTGCACAGAAAGAAGTCACTCCATAGCGGTTGATGATCGCAACAAGCTGCTTTGGATCAAAGTTTTCAAAATCATATACCATGACAGCGCTTCCAACAAGCCACTGCCCGTATAATTTTCCCCAGGACGCTTTCGCCCATCCGGTTTCCGCTACGCTGAAATGAAGACCACCGTCTTCTGCCTGCTGCCAATATTTTGCAGTAACAATGTGAGCCAGCGGATAGGTGCCGTCATGTATAACCCCCTTAGGATATCCGGTTGTTCCTGATGTAAAGTAAAGCAGCATGGGTTCGGAGGCTAGGGTTTCCACACGCGCGAATTCTTCGTTTTCTTTTTCCATCGCCTCATTTAAGTTTTCGAAGCCTTCGGCATCTCCTTGTGCACACCAAAGCTTCGCATGAATTCCGCTTTCCTTCAAAGCTTGACGAATTTTTGAAGGAACCTCATTTTGACAGGTGCAGACAATCGCTTTCATGGGGGCTGCTTTCATTCGATAAACGAAATCCGCTGTTGTCAGCATATGTGTCACCGGAATCATTACAGCTCCCAGCTTATGGAGCGCGATTGCTGCAAACCAATATTCGTAATGTCTTTTTAAAACCAGCATTACGCGATCGCCCCTGCCGATTCCCGCCCGGCGAAAGAGATTTGCCATACGGTTGCTGCTGCGCCGAACATCTTCAAAGCTGAAAATTTTCTCTTGATTATCGCTTCCACACCATACGAGCGCACGTTTATCCGGTGATTCCGCTGCAATTGCGTCAACCACATCATATCCAAAATTAAAATTTTCAGGGTAGTGCAAAGACAATTTTTGCAGTCTTCCCCGTTCGTCGCATATTTCCGTACAAAACCTTTGATAAATACTCATAATTTCATTTGCTCCCTCGTTTTCGCATCAGCACCGATTTTCCGAAAGCGTTCGTAACGTTTCTCCACCAAATCCGTCTCTTTTGCAAGTTCTGTCAGCTCCCTGCATAAAGCCTTTCCGATGTAATTGAAAAATTCTTTTTTTCCGATTTTTTCTTCGGAAAGAACTTTTTCTATAATTCCAAATTTTTTTGCATATTCTGCTGTAAGTTTCAGACACGCTGCAGCTTCATCGGCTTTGCCGGCGTCTTTCCAGAGAATGCTTGCACAGCCCTCCGGAGAAATAACCGAATAAACAGCATTTTCCAGCATCCATACGCGATCGGAAACAGCGAGCGCTAAAGCACCCCCACTTCCGCCTTCGCCGATAAATATGGTGATAATTGGGACACATAACGTTGACATTTCCATCAAATTTGCTGCAATCGCCTGTCCCTGACCGCGCTCTTCCGCTTCAATCCCACAAAAAGCTCCGGATGTATCCACAAAGCAGATAACCGGTCTTCCGAATTTTTCCGCCTGCTTCATTAAACGAAGAGCTTTGCGGTATCCTTCCGGATGCGGTGCTCCGAGATTTCTTTGACTTCTCTCTTTTGCGCTGTGTCCTTTTTCAATAGCGATTACCGTAACCGGCATTTCTTCAAGCCATGCAATGCCTCCGACAATCGCTGCATCGTCGGCATAACAGCGATCTCCGTGAAGCTCTGTAAATTCTTTGAAAATACATCGAATATAGTCCAGTCCCGTAGGACGCTTACTGCTGCGCGCAATTTTTACACGGTCATAAAATGTTTTGCTTTTGCTCATCCTCTTCTCCTCCCGTCATGCATTTTCAGAAGTTCCGCTATAAACTCCTTTTGTCCATGGCGCGGACACAGGCAATCGATAAAGCCATGCTGAAGAACAAATTCAGCAGTCTGAAATCCCTTTGGAAGTGTCTTCCTCGTTGTCTGACGAATCACCCTGGCACCGGCAAAACCCACAGTCGCCCCCGGCTCTGCCATGATGATATCGGCTTCCATCGCAAAGCTGGCCGTTACACCACCTGTTGTCGGATCGGTTAAAACCGCTAAATAAAGCAAGCCTGCGTCGCTATGTCTTTTCACCGCTGCGCTGACTTTTGCCATCTGCATCAATGACACCAATCCCTCTTGCATACGTGCCCCGCCGGAAACCGTAAATCCAAGAACCGGAAACCTGTGGGCAGTGGCATATTCAAATAAAGAGGTAATCTTCTCCCCAACTGCGCTCCCCATGCTTCCCATCATAAACCGGGATTCCATCACAAACAGAGCACATGGCAATCCATTTAACGCAGTTGTACCGCAAAGAACTCCCTCATCCTCCCTGCTTGTGAGGCGAGCCATCTTGATTTTTTCGGAATACCCCGGAAAATCCAGTGGATTCTGCGTCTGTATATCAGCAAATAATTCCCGAAAGCTGCCCTCATCTGCAAGCATATGGATTCGCTGCCGTGCACTCATACGAAAATGATGTCCGCATTTGCACACAAGATTGTCGGCAGTCAAGCGACTCACCGGAATGCTTTTATGACAATTCGGACATTTTTCTTCAGGCTCTCCCTCATCAATCTGAACAGGAGCTGCCTTTCTTCCGCCTTCTTCTAATTTGTTTTTCGGTTTTAAAAATCGAATGAATTCCATATTCTCACCTGTTTTCCATAAACGTCAAGTCGTAATTACCCGATATGAAGCGTTCATCATCTAAGATTTCAAGTTGTTCTTCTATATTGGTCGGAATACCGCCTATAATCAGTTCGCAAAGCGCTGCCCGCATTTTTCGCAGTGCTTCCTCCCGCGAAGGCGAATATACAACCAATTTGCCCAAAAGCGAGTCATAGTATGGCAGGATCGTCGTTCCATCCGTCAGCCACGTATCGAAACGTACAGACGGTCCTCCCGGTATATGCAGCATACGCACACTTCCGCAAGCAAGCGCATTAATTCTGCATTCAAGCGCACATCCCTCTGTGGGAATCTCCTCCTGAGAAAGCTGCAGCGGAACCCCCGCCGCAATGCGAATCTGCCATTTTACGATGTCAATACCCGTCAGCATTTCTGTTACGGAATGCTCCACCTGCAGTCTCACATTCATCTCCATAAACCAGAAATTTCCTTTTGCATCCAATAAAAATTCTAAAGTTCCTACCCCGACATATCCGATTTTTTTTACAGCTCTGCATACCGCCGCGCTCATCTTCATTCGCTCTGCATGTTTTACAAGCGGTGAAGGTGTTTCTTCTACCAGTTTCTGGTTTCGTCTTTGTAAAGAACAGTCGCGTTCTCCCAAACACACAACCTTGCCTGATTCATCCGCCAAAACTTGAAATTCCACGTGTCGCGCGGGAAAGATGTATTTCTCCAAATACAGGCTTCCATCGCCAAACGCATTCATGGCTTCGGCAGATGCCTGCAGAAATATTTCCTGCATTTCCGTTTCTCCGCGAATCATGCGGATTCCACGGCCGCCGCCTCCTGCGCAGGCTTTCAGCATCACAGGATATCCAAGCCTTGCCGCTTCTTTTTTTGCTTCTTCGATATTGCTGACGATCCCACTTCCGGGAATGGTTGCAAGCCCCGCCGCTTTCATTTCCTCTTTAATACGCGCTTTGTCACTTAGATGTTCCATGCTTTCCGCCGCAGGCCCGATGAATACCAAATCATTCTTTCTGCAGAGCTTTGCAAATTCCGCATTCTCCGAAAGAAAGCCATAGCCCGGATGGATTGCCTGCGCTCCTTTCAGGATTGCCGCACTGATGATGCGCTCCCGGTTTAGATAACTTTCGGAGGCTTCTGCAGCCCCTATGCAGCAGCTTTCATCTGCGAGTGCCACATGCAGCGCATTTTTATCAGCCTCAGAAAACACAGCTACCGTTGCAATCCCCATTTCTCTGCACGCCCGAATAATACGTACTGCAATCTCTCCCCGATTTGCGATTAGTATTTTTGAGAACATAATGCTTCCCCCGTAATCGCAAATGAAAACTCTGCAGACATACAAACTCGTTCCCCTATACGCATCTGCCCCTCCGCAAAATAGAAAGGCGGCTTTGCCCTTGTAATCCTACAACTTGTATGCAAGGTATCTCCCGGTTTCGCCGGCATTCTGAACTTCACATTATTAAGCCCGGTGTACATTGGAATCTCTCCTTCCTGTAAGCAGTCCTTCAGTAAAACGCAAGCGGACTGCGCCAGAATTTCACATAAAATCACACCCGGCACGACTGCATTTCCCGGAAAATGTCCCCGAAGAAAATACTCATCTCCGCGCACAGTATAAAAGCCCTCTGCGGTTCCATTGCTGCTGCATACGCTGTCCAGCAGCAGCATATCCTGCCTGTGCGGCAGGATTTGCATAATTTCCTCTCGATTCATGTTTCACCCCTGTTTTCTCATGCGAAAAAGTTCGCTTCCGTATTCCACCATCTGCCCGTTAGCAGCTGTAATTTCTAAAATAACGCCATCCTCTTCGGCTGTGATTTCATTCATCAGCTTCATCGCTTCGATGATACAAAGCACCTGTCCTTTTTTTACAGACTCACCTACCGATACATAGGGTTCTGCATTTTCGGCAGGTGCTGCATAGAAAACACCCACCAGAGGAGACTTCACGCTGTGAAAAGAATCTGCTTCATCCTTCTCGCTTAAATTGATTCCGTTATCATTCTCTGCGCTTGCGTGTGCCGCTCCGGGAAGGAAAGTGCTTCCCGTTGTTTGCGGAATTTTTGCCGCCGGACTGCGTTCCAGTCGAAC
>CABQMM010000117.1 GCA_902465215.1 uncultured Bacillota bacterium | reverse complement strand
CTTCGATTCTGCCCTCTTTCAGTACGCAGATGCGGTCTGCATCGGCTACGGAAGAAAGCCTGTGTGCAATCATAATTACGGTTTTGCCTTTGGAAAGCTTTGAAAAGGCTTCCTGCACCTTCGCTTCATTGTCCGGGTCGGCAAACGCGGTCGCCTCGTCCAGAATCAGAATCGGTGCATCTTTTAACATCGCCCTTGCAATCGAAAGTCTTTGCGCCTCGCCTCCGGATACATAGGTTCCCTTGCTGCCGATGATGGTATCGACTCCGTTTGGAAGTTTTTCGATGATGTCCATGCACTGTGCGTTTTTCAAGGCTTCCATAACCTCTTCACGCGTCGCGTCTCTGCGCCCCATGCGGACATTATCCAGAATTGACATTTTCAGCAGCCTGCTGTCCTGAAATACGAAGGAAACCGTGTTCATCAGCTCCTCCGATGCAATTTTCCTGACATCCGTTCCGCCGATTTTCACGCAGCCTTCGCTTGCATCGAAGAAGCGCGCGGTCAGACTCGCCAGCGTACTCTTGCCGCCGCCCGACGGCCCGACGAATGCAACATGCTCGCCCTCTTTAATACGCAGGCTGATGTCATGCAGGGCGTCTCTGTCCGCATTTTCGTAGCGGAAGCTGACTTTATCGAAAGTAACGGAATAGTCCGAAGGGTGCTGCGGCTCGTCTGTTTCCGGCAGCGGTTCTTTTGCAAGGATACTTTCGATTCTCGCCATGGAGTCTTCCATTACCAGCTTTTCCTCGCTGGAAAACATGATTTTGTTCAAAGTTACCGTAATAATCGGCGTAATGATGATGTAAAACAGCAGATTCAGAAGGTATGCGCTGTCTGCCCCGCCTGCGCCGCCATGGGCGATAAAGAGGGTTGCGGCGATGAGCACGGCAAAAACACCGTTGATAATCGCCGTGTAGCAGACCATCGGCATCCGCAGATCCTTCGTGTAGGAGATTGTCCATGTTTCATAGTTGTCAATTGCTTCCTTAAAACGCTTAAAGGAAAAGACCGACTGTCCGAAGGTCTTGACAACCGGAATGCCGCGGACATATTCCACCGCCTCGGAAGACATGATTTCCAAAGCATTCTGGTATTCGTTCATTTTTTCCTGCATCTTTTTTCCGGTCATGCTTCCCATAATCAAAAAAGCAATCAAAACCGGTGCCAGGCTCAAAAGCCCGAGCTTCCAGTCAAAGGCAAAGAGCAGAACCAAAAGTCCCACCGGAGTTGCGATTGCTCCTGCCCTGTCCGGCAGCTGGTGCGCCAGATAGGTTTCGGTCGCTTCGCTGGACTCGTTTACTATCTTTCTGATTTTTCCGCTTCCGTCCGCATCCATAAAGCCCATCAGCAGCGTCACGATATGATTCATCAGCCCGATTCTAAGGTTTGCCTGCACGCGGAAGGCTGCGATATGCGAGCACATCAGCGCACCGATATAAATTGCCATGGAAAGCGCTGCGAATCCGACAGCCGCCCATCCATAGCCGGAAATCCCCGTCGCCTGTGCATAGTCCGGAGCTGCCGCCAGTACCTCTTTTATAATTCTCCAGATATAATAGAACGGCACGAGCGCAAGCCATGCGCTGACCGCCGAAAGTATCCACGACGCAATCGTCAGATACTTATAACTTCCTGCATATTCGAATATTTTCTGCAGGGCGCTTTGTTTTTTCATAATTACCCAACCTCCTAAAGTCATCGTTGTAGTTAGCATCGACTAACTATGTGTCATTTTTTAAGGCAGCATTTGCTGCCTTTTCAAGCAGTTAGTTTCGGCTAACTTTGACTTTTTAAATGCATACCTTTCCTTTCCAAATGTCAAGAGATTGCTGCAATTTTTATGCGTAAGAACTCTGAAGCATATCACAGTCCATGAGAATAACATAAAAAACTCTCCCGTAGTGAATGCTGTCGACAATTCTGCTATGATTCAGTACCCGTCTAAAGCTTCCGTCTTTACGCGCAAGGTGGAAACGAACATAGGCATTGCCTTCCTCTCCGCAGTTGTCAATCTGTTTCCAGATGTTTTCTTCAATTGTGTCTTGTTCTTCCGGATGGAGAAGATTCCAAAATGTCCGTGTGAAAATTCCATAAGGTCATCAATATCCTGACAGCCTGCAAGCTGAATCAACTCATGATTCGCGAACAAAATCCGATCATCGTCCGGTTCCGCAGCGTAAATCAAAAAAGCGCCTGGAAGATTCTTTGAAATATCGTGCAGGGCGAATCCAAGCCGTTCACGCGTTCTTATCTGGAAATTACTGTCGTATACCATGCAGCCATGCTTGCTGTGTAGTTTCACTTCGTAAAGCGCCATATCGGCAGCCGTAAGCAGCTCCGCCGCAGTTTTTGCATCTGCCGGATACTCGGCATAACCTAATGAAATTGTAAATTTGTGTGTGCGGTCATGATAGCGGAAGCTGCCCGGTTTCTCTGCAAGATCCTTGATTTTCTCCGCCATTTCTTCCGCCGTACAGTTTTTCAAAAGCATGCCGAACTCATCGCCGCTGTAGCGCGCCAAAATTGTATCACAATCAAATCTTTCTTTTATTGCTTCCGATACCTTACGCAAGGCTTCATCCCCGCATCCGTGTCCATACACATCGTTAATAAATTTAAAATCATCAACATCCAATATAATTCCGACACAAGGCTCATCCGGATGCTCCTTCATATAAAGCTCTGCCTGAATATCAAATCCGTTTCGATTCAAAAGTCCTGTCAAGGCATCGGTAACCGACAATTCCCTGAAGGTGTTTCTTTCCTTCCGCAAAGCCAGGCTTGCTGCGGTTAAAACGGTAAGGAGACATACAATGATCGTTCCTAAAATGCCAACTATGATGGCTGCATTTTTTTCCTTTTGCCCCCACCCTTTGGAGGGCATTACCTGCAGTTTCCATGCACACCCACCCGCTTCAAAGTCGTAAGATACCGGAGCTTTCAATTCTTTGCCTGAGCTGTATACTTCCTGATACTGAGTGTCGAGAGGAGATTCGGTCTTCAAAATACGGTATTCATATCCGAAGTTGTGGAGCGCATCCAACGCTTTCGTAATCTCCACCCCTTCTTTGATGTCGCTGGTTATGCGCTCGCCATAGCTTACAACATTTAACTGCGAGATTTCCTCTTCCTGTGCGTGGCTATATTCACGCATGTCATTTATACCATAGTACAAAGCGACTATACCTACTATAAATACCAATGCGGGCATTACCCATTGCTTATTAAATCGAAATTTCTTCTGTTTCTTTCGGTTTTGCACCATTTTATTACCTCATTCTTGCTGTCATATCCTCTTTTTCTCTGTGCAGTCCGGATTCTGCTCCAAAGCTAAAAAAAGCCTCTTCAGTTGCAGTCAGCTTCTGAAAAGGCTTTTGGGGGAGAGCTTAAATCTCGGTATTGGGAGTCCTTACGATTCTCGTTTTTTAGTTTACTTATATGCGTAGTAAAGGAGTCTTGCCATTTCGCCGCGGGTAGCAAGCTGCTCGTCGCCGCCGAATTTATGGTCTCCACTGTCAGTGATAATTTTCTTTTCTTGTGCCCAAGCTACAGCCTTTGCATAGTATACATCCTTGTTGAAGTCATTGAAAGTTGTCGCCTTCTTTGCCTTTGGAGAGCCCACGCTCAGCCATACATAATAGAGCGCCTGACCTCTGGTAAAGAGCTGTTCTCCACTAAACTGTCCATAGTCGATATAGCCCTTCTTCTTCGCCCAGAATGCAGCGTAATAGTAGGAATCTGTACTCTTCAAATCTACAAACCAATTCTTGATGTCCTTAAAGCCTGTTCTCGGTGAGCCGTTTGCTTTATAAATGTATTCAAAGACTTCACCTTTCGTGCATGCAACAGTTGGTCTGAATTCCTTGCTGTTCAGCGGCTTCATAATCTTCTTCTGTACAACCCATTTTACAGCCGCCTTATCCTTGGAAGCCACATCTGAGTAGGTTCCTGAAGACGTGCTTGATTTTATCTTAATCTTTATCGTTTTGCTTGAGTCAAGATTCAACGTATAACCACCGGAAACCTTCTTCATGTAGTCCTTATCAAGCGGCATATAGGACTTTCTGCCTGCGCTGTCCGTGCAAATAAGATATGCGTCTTCCATTTCCGAGACGCTGTTGAAAGTTGTCTTTCCGGCACTTGTCGTGTACTTAACGATTTTCGAGCTTTTCTTTGAGAAAATCTGCACACCGACATTCTCCTGAACGCCGATGCCTATGTAATTCCATTTCGAGTTCAAAAGGTTCTTGCGGTGAAGCGTACTGTTCATCCATGCAAACATTGCGGATTCGCCCGTAACGCTGACGCCTCTGGTACAGTTATAAAGGTTTTCGCCGGCAGCTCCGGTGCCGTAGGATGACGGAATTGCTGTATTAAACAGAGTTCCGTCCGGTCTGTAGTGTGCTTTCAACGTGTACTTCACGCACTCTGAGGTACGGGTATCGCATGCCTTCTGAAGTGCACCGACCATCGTGAGAAGTTTCTTGCCTTCTTTAAATCTTTCTTTATTGGTTTCACGCAAAATTCTCCATTCTTCCTTATTAACGGAGATGGACTTGCTCGGCATATTCGTTCCGAGCATCGGAATCTTTTTTGAATAGCGGAGTTCCTTCGACTTGCCGTCCAGCGATACAGCGATATAAATGGTGATGCTGCCTTCTTTATCGGTTGTTGCTTCTACCTTGTAAAACTTGTTTTCCGACAACGCGCATGTGCTGCCGTTTTTCACAGCCGCCTTCGCTGCGTTTAAAAGCTGCTCTTTCGTAGTCGCATTGCTAATCTTTACCTTAGCCACAGCCTTGCCTACCAGGGACCAGTCCGCTTCCAGTTCCGCGGAAGGCGTGATATCTACAGCCTTGCCAAGCTTCGGAATACGCGCAGTGAAAGGATTTCCTTCCTCTGTCACAAGGTCATCGTCGATGGCAACATAAAATGTAATGCTGCCGTCCGTGTCCTCGGTCGCTGCTATAAACTTATCTCTGTAGATGTCAATCGTTGCCGACTGCATATCGCTCGGAAGTGACTTCCACACGAGCTCCATCAAATCGCCGTCAGAAGTGAGTTCCTTAGCTTCATAGCTTTTCAAAGCATTCTTTATAGAGCTTTCGATTGCTGACATATCGGTGCCCGCCCACGAAACCGTGACGCTTCCCATAGTCATGGTGAGAGCAACGACGAGCGTCAGCAGCATGGTTAATATTCTGCGTTTCATTTCTCTACCTCGTTCAAATTCT
>CABQMM010000116.1 GCA_902465215.1 uncultured Bacillota bacterium | reverse complement strand
CGGAGAATGCATTTGCAATTTCCCAGCCGTTAATGTATGCCTCGAATCTTCTCGTGATTCTCGGGTCCTTAGGGTCTCTCTTTGAAAGCGGCGAAACTTCTACCGGATGTCCGATGACAAATACCGGTCCGTCCAAATATCCCGGAACATCTTCGCAGTATTCTTCAAACATCTCAGCCAAAATCTTGCCTCTTGTCTGATCCTTTACTTCCTCTGCATCCATGCCCTGTGCGATGGCTGCGGCTCTCGCTTCTTCATCTGTCTCGATTTTATCAAAATCAACGCCGGTAATTTCCTTAATTGCGTCTGCCATGTTCAGCCTTCTCCAAGGCGGAGTTACATCGAATTCCTTGCCCTGATACTTCAGAATCGGCGTGCCGTTTACCAGCATCTGAGCCTTGTATACCATCTGCTCGGTGACTTCCATTACAAAGTCCATATCCTGATATGCAGCATAGCATTCCATGTTTGTAAACTCAGGGTTATGACGTCTGTCCATGCCCTCGTTACGGAACATTTTGCCCATTTCGTAAACTCTGTCAAGACCGCCTACGATACATCTCTTCAGGAAAAGCTCGTTGGAAATTCTCAGCTTCATGTCAATGTTAAGGGTATTGTGATGAGTTTCAAACGGTCTTGCGTTCGCGCCGCCTGCAACTGTAGTAAGAATCGGAGTATCCACTTCCAGATATCCGTAATCCTCTTCCAGCACTCTTCTGAATTCCTTAAGGATGACCGCTCTCTTTAAGAATACGTCTCTTACTTCCGGGTTGATGATAAGGTCAACATATCTTTGTCTGTATCTCTGATCCTGATCCTTAAGACCTGCCCATTTGTCAGGAAGGACCTGAATAGACTTGGAAAGAAGAACGACTTTCGTTGCATGAACGGAAATTTCTCCTGTCTTAGTCTTGAAGATTTTTCCTTCGATTCCGAGAATATCGCCAATATCATATTTCTTAAACCACTGATACTCTTCTGCGCCGATGTCATCTCTCTTTACATACACCTGGATTCTGCCCTGCTTATCCTGAATGTTAATGAAAGATGCCTTGCCCATATTACGGAATGCCATGATACGACCGGCAACTGAAACTTCCTGATCTTCCATCGCCTCGAAATTGTCTTTAATATCCTGGCTATGAGCTGTTACATCCCACTTTTCAACAAGAAACGGGTTTCTTCCGGCTTCCTGTAAATTCTTAAGTTTTTCTCTTCTGACCTGTCTCTGTTCGCTTAAGGCTTCTTCGGAAATCTCTTCGGTTTCCGCTTCCGGGTTCTGATTTACTCTTACATCTTCTGTGCTCATTTTTTATATTTCCTCTCTTTTATTATCTGCTTATCTTTTCAATCTGATAATGGAGCGTTCCGTCCGGAACGATAATTTCAACAAGCTCACCCGTCTGTTTTCCGATCAGGTGCTGCCCTACCAAAGATTCATTGGAAATTTTAAAGCTGAACGGATCTGCTTCCGTTGAGCCAACGATTGTGAATTCTGTCTCCTCGCCGCTGTCGATGTCCTTTACGAGAACTTTTGAACCAACGCCGACGAAATCGTTTGTCATTTCCTCTTCATTGATAATCTTGGCTTTTTTCATCATATCTTCAAGCTTGAAAATTCTCTCTTCAAGCTCTGCCTGCTCATTTTTGGCTGCGTCGTATTCCGCATTTTCCGAAAGGTCACCATAAGAAATCGCTTCTTTCAATTTCTCGGAAATCTCTTTTCTTCTTACGGACACGAGTTCCTCATGCTCCGCTACAATTTTGTCATACCCTTCTTGGGTTAACAGCAATTCGTCTGCCATTCTTACGCCCTCCGTTTACTTTAATATATTATATCTAGTTATTTTATCATTTTTGGCATTTATTATCAACCAAAAATCGTCGTTTAACACAAATTTTCTTGATTTAGCCATGTGGTTTTTAGCAAATCACGCAATTTCGAGCGCAATTTCCATCATTTTCGTGAAATTCAGCTGTCTTTCTTCCGAAGTTGTTGCTTCTCCGGTGAAAGGATTATCGGAAATCGTGCAGATTGCAAGCGCATTTTTTCCGGCTCTTGCTGCATTCATGTAGAGCGCTGCTGCTTCCATCTCGACCGCAAGCACGCCCATCTTCTGCCATTTGGAAAGTCCCATCGAATCATCATAGAAGGTATCCGACGAGTAAAGGTTTCCGACAATCGGTGTGATTCCCATATCTTCGGCTGCCTTGACCGCTTTCTGAAGAAGTTCAAACGAGCAGATCGGAGCAAAATCTCCCGGCAGGTCAAACTGACGGCTGTAAGCGGAGTTCGTGCAGGCTCCCTGCCCGATTACGATGTCCCTTACCTTCAAATCCGGTCTGATTACGCCCGCAGTTCCCACGCGGATAATATTTTTTACATCATAAAAATTGAAAAGTTCATAAGAATAGATACCGATGGACGGCATTCCCATTCCCGATGCCATTACGGACACCCGTTTTCCTTTATACATTCCGGTGTAGCCCTGAACGCCTCTGACATTGTTAATCAGTTTCGCGTCCGTGAGGAAAGTCTCTGCGATAAATTTTGCGCGGAGCGGATCGCCCGGCATCAGAACAGTCTGTGCAAAATCTCCTGCTTTCGCTTCGATATGAGGTGTAGGTATATTTGACATTGGTTTGCCCTCCCTTATTTTCTGTGGTATAATTTCCGAGGCGGCACGAAAGTCCGCCATGATGTAATTTTAACACAAAAGTTCGATTTTTCAAGGAGTTAATGATGAAAAAAAGAGTATGTATTTTATATACGGGCGGCACGATTGGCATGGTGCCGACAGAACTTGGCTATGCGCCCAAGCAAAAATATTTTCCAAGCCTTTTGGACGAAATTTCGCAGTTAAAAAACAAAGATATGCCGAACTGGGATGTCGTCGAATTTGATCCTTTGCTGGACTCTGCCAATGTTGCAGTCGAGCAGTGGGTCAACATCGGAAGAGAAATCCGCGACAGGTACAATAATATGACGGCTTTGTCGTTTTGCACGGCACGGACACGATGTCCTACACAGCGTCTGCCCTTTCGTTCATGCTGGACGGTCTGAATAAGCCTGTCGTTTTCACGGGCTCGCAGATTCCGCTCTGTGAACTCCGCAGTGACGGCAGGGATAATCTGATTAACTCCATGCTGATTGCGGCGGACGGCGTTGCCAATGAGGTCTGCCTGTATTTTGCGGGAAAGCTGCTCCGTGGAAACCGCTCAACAAAAGTCTCCGCTGATGAGCTGATGGCGTTCGCGTCGCCGAATTACCCGGTGCTTGCCAATGTCGGAATTGATATTATGTATAACCATCAGGCGCTGATAAAACCAAAGCAGTCCCGTGAGTTTTCGCTGACGGAACTCAAACAGGTTCCGATTGGAGTTCTCAAAATATTTCCGGGCATCCAGTTTGAACTTTTCGAGCAGATTGTTGCCGAAAAGCTGGACGGAGTTGTTCTGGAAACCTTCGGCGAAGGCAACATCCCGAGCAACAATTACACGCTGGTCAACAGTATCCGCCGTGCGTCGGCAAACGGTGCCATCGTTTCTGTCTGCTCCCAGTGCTACAGCGGCAGCACGAGGCTCGGCACCTATGCGACGAGCAACGCACTGAAGGAATCCGGCGCAGTCGGCTGCTATGATATGACTACAGAGGCCGCCGTTGCCAAGCTCTATTACCTCTTCAGCTGCGGCTATCCGAAAGAAATGATTAAGGATTTGATGACGCAGAATCTGCGCGGAGAAATCAGTATATAGCAGGTGAAATACAAAAAATCGCTTGACAAAGCGGAAGGCTTTATATTATACTGTGACTATAGTTAGCGTCGGCTAACCAACGCCGATGCTATTTTCTTATAGTGCGGTTAGCATATGCTAACCTTCTCACATTTCTATACAAACTGAAAGAAAGGTTGGATTTTGACAATGAGTAAAATAGCAGTAGTATATTGGAGCGGTACAGGCAACACAGAGGCAATGGCAGCATCCGTTGCAGAAGGCGCAAAGGAAGCAGGTGCAGAGGCAGTTATGCTGAAGGCTGCAGAATTTGACGCTTCCATGATGGATTCCTACGATGCAATCGCATTCGGCTGCCCTTCCATGGGTGCAGAAGAACTGGAAGAAGATGAATTCGCACCGATGTTTGAGGCTTGCGAAGCAAAGCTTTCCGGCAAGAAGATTGCGCTCTTCGGTTCCTATGGCTGGGGAGACGGCGAATGGATGCGCAACTGGGAAGAAACCTGCAAAAACGACGGCGCACTCATGGCCTGCGACTTCGTAATCTGCAACGAAGCTCCTGACGATGACGCTGCAGCAGCGTGCAAAGCGCTCGGAAAAGCTCTCGCATAATTACATATTGTTTTCGTAAGAAAAATATGTTATACTGTATCGGAGATTCAGGGCGGCAGGAAGCCGTTCCTGCCGATGCAGAAGCGTTGGGATTTGAAACAAAACACAAACAAAATTAAATCAAAACAAAATAAGAATTTTTGCTGAATATTTTGAGAATCGTATGCTTAGAAGGCACACACATCCTCTGAAGGGGATATGTGTGCTTTGCTTTTTTTGGAATTGAGGTGATTTTTATGACTTTACAAGAATTTTTTGCAGAGCATCCGAAGGTCGCAATCGCATTTTCCGGCGGCGTGGACTCCTCCTATCTGCTTTATGCGGCGAAACAATATGCCAAGGAGGTCTGCGCTTACTATGTAAATGCGGAGTTTCAGCCTGCTTTCGAGCTTGAGGACGCGGTCCGCTTAGCAAAAGAATTAGATGTCAGACTGGAAATTTTGGAATTAAATATTTTGGAAGTTCCCCATGTCGTCGAGAATCCTTCCAACCGCTGCTACTACTGTAAGAGAGCAATTTTTACGGCAATCACAAAGGCGGCTTTAAAGGACGGTTTTTCGGTTCTTCTGGACGGTACCAATGCTTCGGATGACACCGCTTCCCGTCCGGGAACAAAGGCGCTTCAGGAGCTGTCCGTCCTCTCCCCTCTGCGTGACTGCGGACTGACGAAAGAGGCAATCCGAAAGCTTTCCCATGAAGCAAACCTGTTTACGTGGGATAAGCCTGCTTATGCCTGCCTCGCCACGAGAATTGCAACCGATGAGCAGATAACTTCTGAGAAGCTTGCGGCGACCGAAGCGTCGGAAACCTTCCTGCACAGCCTCGGATTTACGGACTTTCGGGTTCGCACGCAGGACGGAAATGCGAAAATTCAACTGACGGAAAAGGATT
>CABQMM010000115.1 GCA_902465215.1 uncultured Bacillota bacterium | reverse complement strand
ACAACGAAGTTCATGCCATAGTTCTTAGAAATGTCTTTCAATCTGTCCACGAACTCCGGCAGGTCACCTAAAGTGAAATCAGCGTGTTTCAGAATACTGTCGATAAAAATAGTCTCAATATCGTGGTCGGAACTGATGATTCCGTACAGGAAACCGATGTATTCGTCACTGTTTGTAACATGTTCGAAATCTTCCATACAGATAACTCTGATTCTGTATTTCAAATCATACATCAGTCTGTGATTCTTATTGATAAAGATAATGCTTCCTTTACTTGTTTCAACGGACTCATTCGCAAGATCGATCATCTGTTTGGTCTTACCGCTTCCTTTATGTCCTACTAATAATTTAACCATGATTACCGCCTCCTAAATAATTTTGCTTATTTTTTTCTAGTATTTTTACTCATTATACACTAATTTGGAGAACCTTTCAACCTTTATTTCAAGCTTTAAAGATTTCCATTTTTTCGATGCGGTCAAAAGCTTCTTTCAATTGTGAAATATCCACGGTGCAGGCGATTCTCAAATACCCTTCTCCGCACTTGCCATAGCCGTTCCCCGGAATCATGACAACATGTGCTTCCTCAAAGATTTTCATTGCCGCTTCTTCGGAAGTCAGGCCGGTGTCTTTGATATTAAGGAACAGATAGAAGGTCCCCATCGGTGGGTAAATTACGTGCATGTACGGAATTTTGTTGATTCTTTCGGCTGCGTAATAAACACGTTCTTTGAAGAGGGCCGCCAGTGCAGGCTGAACATCTTTACGGCAGCGGAGCGCCTTGAGAGCTGCTCTCTGCGAAATCGCAGGAACCGAATAAACAAGATTTTCATTAATGCGCTTCATCGTGTTGATAATCTGCGGCGGCGCGATCACTGCGCCGACTCTCCATCCGGTCATCACAAAGTTTTTGGAAAAACTGTTTATCGTAATCGTGCGTTCCTTCATTCCCGGAAGCGAAGAAAACGGAACGAAAGCATCCGCGAAGCTGTAAATCGTGTAAATTTCGTCGCTGATTACCACCAAATCGTGTTTTTCCGCAATTTCTGCGATTTTTTTCATCGTCTCAAGCGTCAGACAGCTTCCTGTCGGATTGTTCGGCGAATTGATAATAATCGCTTTCGTCTTCGGCGTGATGCAGGCCTCCAGCCGCGCTGCATCGATCTGATAATGTTCTTCTTCGTAGGTGTCCATCTCCACCAGAACACCGCGCGCAAGCTCAATCTGCGTCTTGTAAATCGTGAAATACGGAGCCGGAACGATGACTTCGTCCCCGTCGTCCAGAATTGCTTCCAGAGCCATGGACATTGCAATGCAGCCCGAAGTGGTCGCCATGATTTCCTCATCTTCAACCTGAAGTCCGAACTCTTCCTGATAATATTTTGCAATTTCATCGCGCAGCTCTTTGTAGCCCCGGCAGTCCGTATATTTCGTATACCCTGCCTTCGCATCCTCAAAAGCTGCTTCAATAATCGGCAGCGGTGTGTTGACATCCGGGTCGCCGATACTCAGATTAATCACATCGTCTGCTTCCTGTGCCAGTGCCGCAACCTTTCCCATAACGGTTTCTTCATCTTTGTTTTGGCAATATCTTTTTGATAAAAATCTATTCTCCATACCTCTACCTCTTATACATCTTTTATTTTATTGATTTTGTTGTTTATACCATGTCTGCCAGATCGTAAATCAATCTTTCTGTCTTGTCCCATCCAAGACAAGGGTCGGTAATCGATTTTCCGTATACCGTGCCGTCCACCGGCTGACAGCCGTCTTCCAGATAGCTTTCCACCATAACGCCCTTCACCATCCTGCCGATGTCCTCGCTGAAACGTTTGGACTGCAGAACCTCCTTGCAGATTCGGACTTGCTCCAAATACTTCTTGCCGGAATTTGCGTGGTTGGCGTCAACCATAATCGCAGGATTTTTCAGCCCGTTTTCGTGATACATATCGCAGACGAGTCTTAAGTCTTCATAATGATAGTTCGGAATCGACTGTCCGCGTTTGTTCATATGTCCTCTGAGAATCGCGTGCGCATACGGATTCCCGTGGCTGGCAACCTCCCAGTTTCTGTAGATGAAAGTGTGTCCGCTCTGCGCTGCAATCAGGGAATTCATCAGCACCGAAAGGTCTCCTCCCGTCGGGTTTTTCATGCCGACTGCAATGTCCAGTCCGCTTGCCGTCAGGCGATGGAATTGGTTTTCCACCGAGCGCGCGCCGATAGCCACATAGCACAAAATATCACTTAAATATCTGTAGTTTTCCGGGTACAAAAGCTCGTCCGCACAGAAGAAGTCCGTCTCCTTCATCGTGCGTATGTAGGTCTCACGAATTGTAATAATTCCCTTCAGCATGTCCTCGCCAAGCAGCGGGTCCGGCTGATGGAGCATGCCCTTGTAGCCTTTGCCCGTCGTTCTCGGTTTGCTCGTGTAAACTCTCGGAATAATGCAGATTTTGTCCTTTACCTTATCCTGCACCTTCCTCAGTCTCAAAAGGTAATCCAGCACCGCCTCCTCGTTATCTGCCGAGCAAGGTCCGATTACCATGAGAAGACGGTCGTTACTGCCGTCTAAAATTGCCTTAATTTCTTTGTCGCAGGCTTGTCTCTTCGCCTGATATTCTTCACTGATCGGAAACATTTCCTTGATGTCTTTTGGAATCGGAAGCTTCCGTTTAAACTCCATATTCATGTTCTATTCCTCCACTTTTTCTTTGTCAAATAATTTTCTGCGTGCCGTCGAGCGTCTCATCATGTCCTTGATGCCTTCTTTGTCCGCCTCCATGAGCATTCTCTCAAGTTTGGAAATCTCCATCGTAAAAAGCTTAAGCTGGTGCAGCAAAGCGTCTTTGTTCAGCAAAAACAGTTCGCTCCAAAGGGTTTCGTCAATGCGCGCGATTCTCGTAAGGTCACGGAACGAGTCTCCCGTGTAATCCTCAACTCTTTCCATATGATTGCAGGTCATCAGCGACATCGCAATACCGTGTGTAAGCTGAGAAACGAATCCGATCATCTCATCGTGATCGGATGGAGAAAGCTCGGAAATCCTCGCAAATCCAAGGATTTCACCAATCTGTCTGCAGACATCCTTTCCCTCTTCCGTATTTTTTTCGGTCGGCACAACGATGTAGTTCGCGTCGTAGAAAATTTTCTCGTTACTGTTTTGGATGCCGAGCTTTTCGCATCCTGCCATCGGGTGGGCCGCAATATATTCGCAGTCGTCGCGCAAAATTTTCTGTATATCGTCAACGATACAGCCCTTTACACCGGTTACATCCGTGATGAAAACGCCCGGTTTGAAATACTTCTGGTTTTCTGCAATCCATTCTTTGAAAATATGCGGATAAAGCGCGAAAATTACCAAATCCGCCTTTCCAATCATTTCAGGGTCCGGTGTCGTCGAACCTTCGGTTATGATGTAATTGTCAAGGGCGTATTGAATGGTCTCAGGATTATTGTCAATCGCGCAAAGGTCAAAGCCGTTCTTCGCAAAACCTTTCGCATAGCTTCCTCCGATAATTCCAAGCCCTACAATCAAAATATTCGTACTGTGATCAATTCTCAATTTTTTCTACCTCTATTCCCAGAGAAGCAAGCTTTTCGAAAAAGTCCGGAAAACTCTTGCTGACCGCTTCTGCGCCGTCGATGATGCCGCCTGTCTGCGTCAGAAGAACTGCCTCAGACATCACGATTCTGTGGTCGTTGTGTCCGTCGAGGTTTCCTTCCGGCTTTCGCAGCCCCTGTCCGCTGACGATGACTTCATTTTCAAGGACTTCCGCCGTCACTCCGAATTTACGAAGTTCTTCTGCCATCGCCTCTCCTCTGTTGCTTTCTTTTATTTTTAACCGGCTTGTTCCGGTAAACTTTCCGCCGTGTTTGGCCGCCGCTGCCGCAAACAGCACCGGTCCCAGATCCGGACAGTCGGAAAGGTCAAGCTCCGCGCCCGGTCTTTTCAAGGCTTCGAACAGTTCTTCATATACGCGGTCGCCCTGAAGACTGTCCTTTCGTAAATTTTCGATTTTTACCTGCCCGCCGAGCAGATTCAGCGCCTCGAAAAAGGCGGCGTTCGAATAGTCTCCTTCTACGAAGACTTCCTCCGCATGGTAGCACTGATTTCCTTTTATGTATAAAACATTTTCCTCCTGCCAGCCTGCCTCGACTCCGAACATTCTCAGTGCGGAAAGCGTCATATCAATGTATGAACGGCTTTCCACCGGAGGGCGGAGTACAATGCGGCTGTCGCCTTCCAGAAGCGGAAGCGCAAGCAAAAGCCCTGTTACAAACTGACTGGAAACATTTCCGTCCATCTCAAAGCTTCCGTATCGCAGACTCCCGCGGGTTCTGATTTCTCTCTCCGTTTTCTGAAACGCAATCCCGCGCTGAAGGAAGAGTTCCTCATATACGCTAAGCGGTCGCTCCATCAGCCTCCTGCTTCCCGCGAGCACCGTTTCTTTTCCTGTCAATAAGGCAATCGGCACGAAAAAGCGCAGCGTGCTGCCGCTTTCCCTGCAGTTGAGTTTTTCAGATGCGACCGCTTTGCGAATGTCGATTCCCGATACTTTGACAGTATCTTTTTCCCTCTCGCATTGAACGCCGAGCGCGCGCAGGCAGTCCATCGTAGCCAGCATGTCCTCCGAGTCGGAAATCCCGTGCACGATGCATTCACTGTCCGAAAGCCCCGCACAAATCAGCAGGCGGTGTGCCATGCTCTTCGAAGGAGGCGCCGAAACGGTTCCTCTTGCCGTTCCTTTTTCGATTCTTACCTTCATTTTTCGCCTCCTGCCTGCGGCTTTGCTTCCTGCTCCTGCTTTCTCAGCATTTCATACAGATAGTCCGCCGCTTCCAGATAGCCGTCCGTTCCGCGCCCCATCACAGTGAAGCAGCACGCCTTGCGGATATAGCTGACCTGTCTGAAATCTTCGCGTTTGGAAACATCTGAAATATGAACCTCCGCAGTCGGAATTCTCACCGCATTCACCGCGTCCAAAAGCGCGATGCTCGTGTGCGTATAGGCACCCGGATTGATGATGATTCCGTCTGTTTTATCCCAATATGCCTGCTGAATACGGTCAAGCAGCGCACCTTCGTGGTTCGACTGATAAAACTCGCATTCCACGCCGTCTAAATCTTCAGCGCAATGCTTTTTTATCTTTTCCAGAAGCATCTCATAGGTCTCATTTCCGTATTTGTCCGGCTCCCGGATGCCAAGCATATTCAGATTCGGTCCGTTTATAATTAAAAGTTTCATTTTTCTCCGT
>CABQMM010000114.1 GCA_902465215.1 uncultured Bacillota bacterium | reverse complement strand
GTGAGCTGACGATTGGTAAAAAGTTTGTCATACGTGTCCAATCCATAGTTGACACACCAAATATTACGAGGATCATAGGGTAACCTCTGCTCCGGATATTCTCCTTCAGGTTTCGAACACTGAGCAGTTAGAACATGTTCCTCTGTCGGTGAAACATAAAGACGGCCATGTTTTCCTTCTGCAACGATACCCATTAACACGGAGCCCATTCTCCCATTAACCGGCTCCTGTTTAATATAGTCGTCCGTTGTTGTTTCACCGCACATAATGCACTTGAATTTTGCTCCACGAGCAGTTTTCGGCGCTTCAGGGACCTTACCTTTACCAAGTCGCACCTTATAGGTTATTTTCTTGGCTTCATAATCAAATTGCGGTTCAATCCACGCTTCCTTTCCCTTTTTCTTAGACAGCACAAAAGAGCTGGCCAGCGGCATCTCACATCCACAGGCAGGGTTGGGGCACTTGACCGTTCTTGCCCAGATCCATGCAATGACGGTGGCTTCACCGCCGCCCTGTTCATGCGGCACTTTCACCTTGGGATAGAGATGTCCGATACGCTGAAACGCCTCCTGTTTCATCCACTCGCCATAATAGCGCACATCCTCCGCAAGCCCCTGTGCTCCGTTCCAACCATTACGCATAGCAGAAACCCGTGCATCCGGATTCACCGGAGCTTTCCCTGCAAAGCGTGGTGGAATCTCAATCATAGCCTTGTTGATCGTTACAGCTACCGGATTCAGGTCGTGGGCGTGTGCTTCCAGCCCAAGACGCTGCGCCTCGAGCGGGATGGCTCCACCACCGGCAAATGGGTCAAGAAGCGCAGGCGGATTCCCGTTTGTGGATTTCATGATTTCCGCCTTGGCTGCCTCCAGCACCCGCTCATCATTAGAATTCTCCCATACAACGAGATCTTCGAGAATCTTGAAGAGACGCTGGCGTTCTTTGTTCTGGTCCTCCTCTGTCGGAAATTTTTCCGGATGAGAGGAAGGGTCGTCGACTAAACTCGACCAGATGACCGCCCGTGCCGCCGCCAACGGACGACGCGCCCACCACAAATGTAGGGTGGATGGATGTCCGTGGCGGATAGACTTCTCCCGTGCAGACTCCGCATTTATCTTTTCAAGAGGCAATGCCACCTCAATCAGTTTTTTTGTACTCATATCGGTTTCCTCACTTCTGATAGACAATCTCAGAGGACGCTATCAAATCCTGTATGTCATAATTTGTGCTGTTCGTTGCCATGCCCGGTGCGTCAAACGGCGGCCGCTTCAGATAAATCGTGTGCGTCGCGTCTGCGTCTACTTCCACGATGGCGAGAATAAACTGTTCCGGATTATTCAAGCCGCAGAGCATTTCGTTGCGGCTGACGGTAACAGTGGTTGCGCCCTTTGCCCGGCCTTTGACCTCTACAAAGCGCAGCACATTGCCATCCGGCTCGCGCAGCGTTTCCGGCACGAAGGATTCCACATCGTATCCGCATTTTACGGCGCTGACATCGCGCGGCACAAAGCCCGATTCCTTCTCAATCTCCATCACGGCCTTCATCGCAGCCAGTTCGATTGCTTTCTTATCACCCTGACTGAACAGCTCCGGTTCAGCATGCGGCATCAGCTTATAGAGAAGTCCTTTCGGAATGACAAGCGCTCCGCCGGTCATTACCGGAGGCATAGGTGAGATGCGCCGTTCTTTTTCAATCTCCGCAAAGCGCTCTTGCATACGATGTTCCAACTCTTCTGCGCGGCGAGCGGCCAGCTTGGAATTGAGTTTTGCGTTGGACTTGCCTGCGGCTTCCTTTTGCGCAAGGTCTGCAGCACGGTAGTCCCAATACTGAATTTCAGCGGTCAGGCGGTCTTTAACTGCTTTTGCAGTTTTGTTCAGCATGGCTTCTTTCTGCTTTTTTACTTCTGCAAAGTGCGGAGGTATCAGATGCTCGACCGCGTAAGTCTTTGCTGTGGCTTCCACATCACGGTGCAGCCAGTCCTGTGACTCCAGCCAAGCACGAATCACCGGAGTCTCTTCCGCCGTTGCTCCGCGGTAGTCAAGATATGGAGCATATCCTGCTGAAGAAGCAGTCCCATCTGCTTTCATCTCAACAAAATGGACTTGCTTGGAGATGACTCTGCGTTTGCCGTCTTTCAGCGTGACGCCATCCTGAACGGCATCTTCTATGTAAAACAGCAGGCGTGCATCTTCACTGTAATCGTTGTCATCAATCAGAACGCTGCCGCGCTTCATAGTGTCCACATTCTTTTCCTGAATCAAATCGATCACAGCATTCAGCAGTGGCTGACCCGGGCAGACCAAATCCGCTTGGGGCTTTCCGGGAACCGTGCAGTATTTCTTATCAAAGCAGACACGTTCGTAGCGGTTCAAGACTGGTTCTCCGTATCCGATTGCCATATCACGATTTCGCACAGCATAAGGCACAGAAGCAATCTCATATCTTCCGGCCTCACGCTTGCGAATGCGTCCGCCAAGCTGCTGGAACGCGTCAAGAAAGAAAGATTCAATAAAATGCGGCTGGAGCTTGTGTGCCTCCACACGCTCCATATCCTCGCGAATTGCATTGACCATATGGATATCCATCACGTCATCCGTCAATGCATTTTCCCGGATGATATCCCGGAATATCTGCGGATCAAGAGATTTATCCACCACACGATTGAGTCTTGCGCGCACTTCCGGGTCATTGCCATAACGCACGGCTTCAATCAGCAGGTCGCGCAAGGATTTATTATCAAACGAGACTTTGCCAAGTATATCAAAAACTTTTCCGCCGAGGGCCTGCCGCTCTTCCTCAAGTTTTAGGAACAACCTTTGGAACACATAACCCTCACGAGTCTCGTTCGCAACCAAATTCCAAAGATGACAAACCTCTGTTTGTCCGATACGATGGATACGGCCAAAACGCTGTTCCAGCCGATTGGGATTCCAAGGCAAGTCGTAGTTTATCATCAGATGCGCGCGCTGAAGGTTGATGCCTTCGCCAGCAGCATCCGTAGCGATCAGAATGCGCACCCCGACATCCTGCTTGAAGAGCTGTTCTGTTTTTCTCCGTTCATCACGGAGCATTCCGCCGTGGATGGTAACAACAGCATCGTCATCCCCGAGCAGAGCGCGAATCTTTCCGGCAAGGTAGTTGAGCGTGTCCTTGTGTTCCGTGAAGATGATCAGTTTTTCACGCTGCTTATCCTCGCCATACATCGCCTGGTTATCCTGAAGCAGAGAGGAAAGCTCATCCCATTTTCGGTCAACACCGCTGACACGGACATCATTTGCCATCTTTTCAAGGCGCTTCAACGTCTTGATTTCAATTTCAAGCTCTGCGATGGTTGCCGCAGCGGAAGCGTGGTCTACGACTTTCTCCTCAACAGCCTCCTGCTCATCCGGCGTGAGATCATCGTCATCGTCTATGTCATAAGCTGCATCCGTGTAATCTGCCGCGCGTTTGCCAATTTTCTCCTCTGCAAGGCGATGCTCCAAGCGCTCGCGTCGGCGGCGCAGCGATTGATAAATTGCCTCCGGAGAAGAAGCAAGGCGGCGCTGCAATATCGTAAGAGCAAAACCGACAGTGGTCTTGCGTTCATTGTTCAAGTTATCCGCGCGGTTGAACTCTTCCTGCACATAGTCCGTGACTGCCTGATATAGCTGCGCCTCCTGCGGCGAAAGGGAATAGTTCACCGTGTAGGCGATACGCTCCGGAAACAGCGGCGTACCGTCAAATTTCAAAAGCTCTTCCTTTGTCAGTCTGCGCATGACATCACTGACATCAATAGTCTGCTCCGAAGTATTATGGATTCCCTCAAAACGATCCGGGTCCACCAGAGACAGAAACAGATGAAAGTCCTCATCCTTGCCGTTGTGCGGTGTTGCCGTCAAGAGAAGAAAGTTCTTTGTGATATTAGAAAGCAGCTTGCCGAGCTGGAAGCGCTTCGTGTATTTCACTTCTCCGCCCCAGATAGTAGCAGACATCTTATGAGCCTCATCGCACACAATCAGATCCCACTCAGATACTTTCAGTTTTTCTTGAAGCTGCTCATTTCGTGCAAGCTTATCCAAACGGCAGATGCAGAAATCCACCTCGTTAAAGACATTGCCCGTCACAGCCGATTCCATTTGGTCGTTTGTCAGGATTTGAAACGTAAGGTGTAATTTTGAAAACAGCTCATCCTGCCACTGTTCCACAAGACTGCCCGGAGATACAATCAGGCATCTTTTCAAATCGCCTCTGGCAATCAGTTCCTTGATGAGCAGACCGGTCATGATTGTTTTACCGGCACCGGGGTCATCCGCAAGCACATAGCGCAGCGGAAGCTTCGGCAGCATCTCTTGATAGACAGCTGAAATCTGATGCGGAAGCGGTTCCACTGAGGAAGTATGCACAGCCAGATACGGATCGAATAGATGCGCAAGGCTGATTCGATAAGCTTCTGATGCAAGCTTCATCTGTTCGCCGTCCGCGTCAAAGCTCCACGGCAGACTATTGTCCATAACGGTCAGATTAATTTCTTCGTCGCGGAGCAGCATCTGATTGCCTGGTTGTCCATGGCTGTCCTTATATGTAATTTCGAGCACATTGTTTCCGTACCATTGGACAGCAACGATTGTGACAGTCGAATTGCTGATAATTCCTCTTAC
Source organism: uncultured Bacillota bacterium (assembly GCA_902465215.1). Classification (GTDB taxonomy): domain Bacteria; phylum Bacillota; class Clostridia; order Peptostreptococcales; family Anaerovoracaceae; genus CAG-238. The sequence continues at coordinate 625 of CABQMM010000114.1, read as the reverse complement.
GGAACTGCCCACGGTTATATCTTCAAGTTTGGTCATGCGGGGTGTTCCTCCTCATCTGTTAAGCAATTTGATTCTTTAACATGACTTGACAGAGCAGCTGTTTACGCATCGGCAGGCTTATCGCGATTCTCTTTATCGTGGACAAATTCCATAACATCATCAATGGAACAATCCAGCGCTTGCAAATTCGTCCTAAGATATCAATTGTAATATTTTCCTCGCGATACATCTTACTGACGGTACGGTGGCTTACATTTGCCTGCTGCTCCAATTTTTATATCTTCTCTTTTCAGTGTTCTGCTGCGGAGATATGCCCCCAAAGGACACACGCAGCATCCCAGATTTGCTTTTCAAAGCCGATTGTGGCGTTGTTTCCGTTAGCCATAGAACGAACCCTTTCTTTTATTATTTTGCCGCATTGCATTGGAACAGGCATGATAGATCAAACCAGCACTTCCCATTTTCCGTATCTCTTGCCGCGTTCTCTGCGGATATAGTTTTTATCTTGCAGTGACTTCATAATTCGCTTTACAGTTGCGATTGACCTTCCCGTTGCGTTTACAAGCTCTCGCTGCTTGATTGCCGGGTTTTGTGCGACCAGTTCCAAAACCGCCAGTTCTTCCAG
>CABQMM010000113.1 GCA_902465215.1 uncultured Bacillota bacterium | reverse complement strand
AAGTTGAAAAAGTGCAGGAAAAACCGGCAAAACCTTTAAAACAGGAAACGAAAGCTGAAAGAAGCAAACCGGAAAGAGAAAGAAGTCCAAAAAAGGAATCATCCAGAAATAAAAGAGAAAAAACAAGCCCTAAGTTTGATAGTGAAAATATCAAACCGGTAATTGCAAAGGAACCGGAAGAAAATCTGACTCCTTGCACCGACCATGCAGCTTTGACATTCTTAGCCGAAGTTACGAAAGAAATGGGACTTGAGCTTGATATAACAGCAAAGGAAGGAAAAGATGTTCTTTATATCGATATTCAGGGAAAAGATTCCGGAACAATTATCGGTAAGAGAGGACAAACTTTAGATGCAATTCAGTATCTGACAAGCCTCGTTGTTAATAAAGAGCAGTCTGCGTATACACGAGTTGTTGTTGACGCAGAAAATTACAGAGCAAAGAGAGAAAAAACACTCGAATTGCTTGCATCCAGACTGGCAAATAAAGTTGTAAGAACCAAAAAGAGTGTCAGACTGGAGCCTATGAATCCTTACGAAAGAAAGGTTATTCATGCAACTCTTCAAAACCATCCTCGGGTTACAACCAGAAGTGAAGGTCAGGATCCATACAGAAGGGTTATAATTGAATTGAAGTAGTTTGATAGCCCGTTTTTTAAACGGGCTTACTTTTATTTTAGAAGCCCGGCGATATTTTGTGGTGATGCCGGCGGAAAGCAGACGATATGGAAGATACAATTGCTGCAATTGCGACCGCACCCGGAGAGGGAGGAATCGGAGTTGTCAGAATCAGCGGAGAAGAGTCCCGCGCGATTCTGGAGCATATTTTTAGCAGGGTAAAAAATGAATATAAAAAAAATGATGGGTTTCTTCCAAATGTACAAAATCAGGTAATCGGAAGTCCGATTGTGCCTCGGATGATGCACTATGGTTTTGTGCGTGATAATTTCAGCGGAGAGCTTATAGATGAAGTGATGGCGGTTTATTTTAAAGCGCCTTATTCTTATACGGCAGAAGATGTTGTTGAGATTCAGTGCCACGGCAGCATGGTTTCCCTTCGCAAAATTTTATCACTGGTTTTAAAAAACGGCGCGCGTCTTGCAGAGCCGGGCGAATTTACAAAGAGAGCTTTTTTAAATGGGAGACTTGACTTGTCACAGGCGGAAGCTGTGATTGATTTAATTCGTGCCAAGTCGGACAAATCTTTTGATGTTGCACTGAATCAGCTCGAGGGAAATTTTTCAAAGAAGATTCGCGAAATCCGTGCGGAACTTATGAACAGCCTTGTAAATATAACCGTAAATATTGATTATCCGGACGAGGATATTGAGCAACTGACCTTTGAAAATCTGGTTTCGGATTTATCTTCCGTTCGAGCGAAAATTGAGAAAATGCTGCAAACATCTGACACAGGACGGATTATGAGCGAAGGTTTAAAAATTTCAATTATAGGAAAGCCCAATGTTGGAAAATCTTCGCTGATGAACGCTTTGCTCAGAGAAACGAGAGCAATTGTAACTTCCGTTCCGGGAACGACCAGAGATACGATTGAAGAAATGCTTACGATTCGTGGTATTCCGGTAAAGCTGACGGATACTGCCGGAATCAGAGAAACGGAAGATTTAATAGAAAAAATAGGAATTGAAAAGAGCAAAGAAGCTTTTAACAATGCGGATTTGATTATCTTTATGGCGGATCGAAGCAGGGTACTTGACGAAGAAGACTTTTCGATTTTGAACCATATAGGAGACAAGAAGGCAATCGTTATTTTGAATAAAACCGATTTGCCAAGCGCCTTTGACAGGGCAGAAATTGAAAAACTTTTGCCGGAGGCTTGTGTAATTGAAGCATCTGTGGCAAATGGAGAAGGCATAGAAGAATTTGAGAATGTCGTGGAGAACATGGTATACGGTGGCGAAGTCAAACAGTCGGACAGCATGATGGTTACCAACGTGCGGCATAAAAATCTTCTTGAAGAAGCCAGCAGCTCTCTTGGTGATGCGATTGAAATGGCAAAAGCCTGTCAGCCGCTTGAACTTCTTGAAATTGACGCAAGCAGAGCCTATGAGTGCCTTGGCGCAATCATAGGGGAAGCGGTGGAAGAAGATATAATAAATGAAGTTTTTGCAAGATTTTGTTTAGGAAAATAAGAGAAAGACGATAGATTATGGAAAGAAATTTAATGGGTGAATACGATGTTATCGTTGTCGGTGCAGGACATGCAGGATGTGAAGCAGCACTTGCTTCGGCGAGAATGGGAATGAAAACGCTGATGTTTTCCATCAATCTCGAGGTAGTGGCAATGATGCCGTGCAATCCGTCCATCGGAGGAACCGGCAAAGGACATCTGGTAAGAGAAATTGACGCGCTCGGCGGTGAAATGGGAATCAATATTGACAAAACTTTCATCCAAAGTAAAATGCTGAACACCGCAAAAGGACCCGCAGTTCATTCGCTGCGTGCACAGGCGGATAAAAATAAATACCATCTCGAGATGAAAAAAACAATTGAGAAAGAGCCGAACCTTGATATGAAGCAAGGGGAAGTTACCGACTTAATCGTTGAAGACGGAAAGGTATGCGGAGTTGAAACCAAGACGCATACTTACTATACGGCGAAGGCTGTCATTCTTGCGACAGGTACTTTCCTCAGAGGAAAAATATTTATCGGTGACAGCGCATTTTCGAGCGGACCGAACGGACTTGCTCCGGCAAACGAACTTGCAGACAATCTCAAGAAACATGGCATGAAGCTTCGCAGATTCAAAACAGGAACCCCTGCAAGATGTCTGGGAAGCAGTTTGAACTATGAAAAAATGATACCGCAGTACGGCGATGAGAAGATTGTCCCGTTTTCCTTTATGAACGAAGAAATCGGTGAGAATAAAGCACTGTGCTGGCTGACCTATACAAATGAAGAAACGCACCGCGTGATTCGGGAGAATTTTCATCGTTCGGCGCTTTTTGGCGGACAGATTGAAGGAATTGGTCCAAGATACTGCCCGTCGATTGAGGATAAGGTTAATCGCTTTGCGGATAAGGAAAGACATCAGACTTTCATCGAACCTGAAGGACTTGATACGGACGAAATGTATATTCAGGGAATGTCCTCGAGCCTTCCGGAAGATGTGCAGTACGCTTTTTATAAGACGATACCGGGGCTTGAGAATATCCGAATCGTCAGACCTGCTTATGCAATCGAATACGACTGCATCGACCCGCAGGATTTAAAATTAAATTTGGAATACAGAGGGATTGAAAATCTTTTTTGTGCGGGACAGTTTAACGGCAGCTCCGGATATGAGGAAGCCGCGGCACAGGGTTTGATGGCCGGAATCAATGCTGCACTTAAAATTTCCGGAAAAAATCCGTTTGTTCTCGGAAGAGACGAGGCTTATATTGGCGTTCTCATCGACGATTTAGTGACCAAAGGTACCAATGAGCCTTACAGAATTATGACCAGCAGAGCGGAATATAGGCTGCTTCTGAGGCAAGACAACGCAGATTTGCGTTTGACGGAAAAATCATACAGTATTGGACTGGCTACTAAGGAAAGATATGACAGATTTTTAAAAACGAAAGAGGTCGTTCAGCAGGAAATGAATCGCCTGCGTGAAAAGACGATTTCACCAAAAGAAATTAATGATTTTCTGGAAAAGCACGAAAGTGCTCCGATTTCGGGACGGGTTTCCTTAGCCGAACTTCTGAAACGCCCACAGATTACTTATGAAAATCTTGCGGAGATTGACGGAGCGGACAGACCGCAGCTCTCTTACCACGAAATAACGCAGCTTGAAGTGCAGCTCAAATATGAGGGCTATATTCAGAAACAGCTTCAGCAGGTGGAAAGATATAAGAAGCTCGAGAGCCGCAGGCTCGATGAAAATTTGAACTATGCGGATATTGAGGGTCTTCGAATTGAGGCAATGCAGAAGCTCAGTCAGATTCGTCCGGCGTCGCTCGGACAGGCTTCCAGAATATCGGGGGTATCGCCTGCGGATATTAATGTTATTATGGTCTACCTTGAAAAAAAGAGGAGAAGCAAGCAGTGATTAGATTAAAAGAAGCAATTTCAGATTTAGGTTTTTCCTGCAGCGAAAAGCAAATAAAGCAATTCGAAGATTACATGTCGGGCATACTGGAGTGGAATGAGAAAGTGAATCTAACCCGGATCACCGACAAAGATGAATTTATCGTAAAGCATTTTATTGACTCGCTTGTCTGCTGCGGGTATGCTGAATATGCGAATGCGAGGAAGATTATAGATGTGGGAACCGGGGCCGGATTTCCGGGCATTCCGCTTGCAATTTTATCGCCGGAAAAAGATTTTGTGCTAATGGATTCCTTGAAGAAAAGGCTTAAAATTATTGATGAGCTATGCGAAAATGCCGGAATTTCTAATGTTACTACCGTGCACGCGAGGGCAGAAGAGCTTGCCCGTAACAAACAGCACAGAGAAAAATATGATCTCTGCGTTTCCAGAGCAGTTGCGAATATGGCAGTTTTAGCCGAGTATTGCCTGCCGTTTATTAAGGTCGGAGGCTTTTTGATGGCATATAAAGGGCCGGAGGCTGCAGAAGAAGCTGCGGCTGCGGCGCGTGCAGTTAAAACTTTGGGTGGCGAAATTCTTGAAATCCGAGACGCAAACCTAAGCACATATGATATTTCGCACAAAATCATAGTAATAAAAAAAGTGAAAAACACGGCGTCGAAATTCCCGAGAAAAGCGGGAACTCCGTCGAAAGAACCCTTATTGTGATGACAATAGGGTTTTTTTGTTTAACGAAAAGCTACATTTTTCCTTTTGGAAATGTTACTATTTCCCTATAGAAAGTGTGTAATACGAGTACAAAAGAAGGAGGATAAAATGAGAGTGATACAAATTCCGGTCGGCATGATTATTCCGAATCCGGAACAACCAAGGAAAATATTTACAGATAGCGAATTGGGTGAATTAACCAATTCTATTCGAGAGTTTGGTGTGCTGCAGCCGCTCTTGGTGAAAAAGGCAGAAGGGAAAAAATTTAATTGCAGGAGAGAGAAGACTAAGAGCTGCCAAATTAGCTGGACTTTCGAGGGTTCCGGTTATTATTAAAGAATTACAGGAACCGGAAGCAGCATTGATTGCACTTGTTGAAAATGTACAAAGAGAAGATCTTAACTTTCTTGAAGAAGCTAAAGCATATAAAAAGTTAATGGACGATTTTAACCTTACACAGGGTGAAATTGCGAAACGAGTGAGCAAGCAACAGTCCACCATTTCAAATAAAATCCGAATTTTAAGTCTCCCGGAGG
>CABQMM010000112.1 GCA_902465215.1 uncultured Bacillota bacterium | reverse complement strand
TTTCGTTTTCTTTATTTCTTTGCATTTTCCATCCTCTGAAGCGCAAGTGCGATTGTCAGACCCGGAATGACACGGTTGCCCGTGATTTCCGCGCCTAAAAGTTCGTTGATCTTTTTCAGACGATACTGCACCGTGTTTGTGTGGATTCCCATAAATTCCGCTGTTTTGCCGCTGTTCATTCCGGCATCCAGCGCAAAGGTTTCGAGCGTCTCAAGGAGCTGACGGGATTTGTTGTCTCCTTCTTTGCGGAACGGATCCAATAAATCCATGTAAGTCTTTTTCAGATGTCCGCCCTGCACCTGAATGTTGATGCAGTTGCTGACAAGCGCGAGCTCGTATTTTGAGAATACACGCTTATACGGGAAGATGCTTTCCACGAATGCCCAGGTTTCGCCGATCAGGCGGAAGCCGTCGCCGGCGCCTTCAATTCGGTCAACACCCGTCACATGGAAAATACGAACGCTTTTGTTCTCCTTCAGCGCGTCGAAGAGCTCGATGCACACGCCCATGTCTGAGCGGTCCTCGTCCTCCTTCAGCTTTTCGCCTCTGAGGAGCACCGCGTAACTCTCGTCGCCTTCGGTGATTTTGATAATGTCGATCAGTCCTTCGCCGGTAAAGCGGTCAATCGCCTCGTCCGCAGGGCCGTTCTCAATTCCGCGCGCATAAAAGACAGATAAAATATCCGATGCCTTCACGCCTGCTTCCTCGCGCAGCGAATATGCCAAACTCTTGTTTCCGCGCATCAGGGCTTTCACAAGCTCGGCTTTCGCATCGCGCTCCGGCGTGAATTTCCACATGCCCATTGCAAGCTCGATGATTTCCGCAAGCTTTGTGATTTCGCCCGCCGAATAATTATCGTCATTGTCCACGATGAACAAGTAATATTTTTCATTGTTTAAGTACAGCAGCCCCCAGTATGTAAGCACGCCGTTAATCTCAATCAGGCTGTAGATATGGCCGAGATTGAGCGCGACTTCCCTGCCTCGCCGGATGACCTCGTTAATCGTCGCCTGATGTCTGGTCTCAATCGTAAATACAGGGTTGAACTCCTCACTGAGCAAAACCACCTGAAAGTCGTTGTTGACTGCCGCCTCGTGAAGCGCCTGCTGGAAGCTTGCGTGCTTCTCAAAATTCAGCAGGTGGAAGATGGTATTGTTAATCAGGCTGTTTTTGAAGTTATTGCCGTACAAAACCTGTTCCATGACTTCTTCAATCAGCTTGGAATAGTCCGTTTTTTCGCCGTCCACCATGATGAGCAGCGGAATTCCTGCCGCATCTGCAGCGCTTGTAACCTCTTTGTCCACAGGCTTGGTACTCTTTTCACGCTGGAATACAACGATTGCCGGCACATCAGCTTTTGCAAGTTCCGTGATGGTTTCGCACTGTGCCTTCACATCGTTTTTCATCCCCGCAAAAGTCGTAAGTATCATCGTCCCGCTGTTTCCGTTGCAGGCAAGCGCCTCCGCCGGAGTCGCAGCGTCCATGACCGACACCGCCTTGACGCGGTTATCCATGTTCTTTTCACCCGCTACCACGATGCATTTTCTGAACGAATCAAGCTGCAAGCAGTCTTTAACTGTCACTTTCATCCTTTTCCTCTTCTTTCTGAGGGTTTTCATCCTCGCCTAAGTAGTCAGAGTCGTATTTCTTAAGTTCTTCCATAAGTCTGCGCTCTTCCTCTTCTCTGAGCTGTTCTCTTTCCTTCGCTTCCTGTTCGTCCTGCGCCTTCTTCGCCTCGTCCGCCTTTTCAACCTGTTCCTTCAGGTCGTCCGCTGAAATTTTGCCGGTATAAAGGTCTTCAAACTGTTCGGCGTCAAGCGTTTCCACAAGGAGCAAAGCTTTTGCGACGTTTTCCAGAGTCTCGTCATGCTCTGTCAAAATTCTCATCGCTTCTTCGTATGCTTCATCTACAATTCTTCTGATTTCTTCATCAATTTCCTGTGCCGTATGTTCGGAGTAATTCTTATGCGCTGTGAAGTCGTTTCCGAGGAAAACTTCATCGTCCGCACCGTAGCTGACCGCACCGAGTTTTTCACTGAATCCGTACTTGGTTACCATCTCGCGCGCAATCGCAGTTGCCTGCTTGATGTCACCGGAAGCACCGATGGAAATATCGTCAAGCTTTAATTTTTCCGCTACACGACCGCCCATGCACGAAACGATGTGGTTGTACATGGAAGTCTTCGTATCAAACATTTTATCATCTTCCGGAAGATACATCGTGTATCCGCCGGCTCTTCCTCTCGGAATAATCGTAACTTCGTGAATCGGCATATGCTTCGGCAGGGATCTTGCAACGATTGCATGACCTGCTTCGTGATAAGCCGTAAGTTTCTTTTCTTCTTCGGATACCACACGCGACTTTTTCGCCGGTCCCATCTGCACTTTGCGGATTGCCTCTTCGATTTCTTCCATTCGGATGAAGCGTCCGTTTCTGCGCGCCGTAATCAAAGCTGCCTCGTTCAGGATATTTTCAAGGTCTGCAGGGGTTGAGCCCATCGTTCTTCTTGCCAAAACCTTCGGCGTTACATCGTCCGCAAGCGGTTTATTCTTCGCGTGGACTTTGATAATTTCTTCACGACCCTTTACATCCGGAATTCCGATTACAACCTGACGGTCGAATCTGCCCGGTCTGAGAAGCGCAGGGTCAAGGATGTCAGGTCTGTTGGTTGCCGCCAGAATAATAATTCCGGAGTTCTCCGCAAAACCATCCATTTCAACCAAAAGCTGGTTAAGTGTCTGTTCTCTTTCGTCGTGACCGCCGCCGATTCCTGCTCCTCTTTTGCGTCCGACCGCATCAATTTCGTCGATAAAGATGATGCAAGGCGCATTTTTCTTCGCCTGATCAAACAAATCTCTGACTCTGGATGCACCGACACCGACGAACATTTCAACGAAGTCCGAACCACTGATTGTAAAGAACGGTACGCCCGCTTCTCCCGCCGTCGCTCTGGAAATATAGGTTTTACCGGTTCCCGGAGGCCCTACCAGCAAAATTCCCTTCGGAATTCTGGCTCCAAGTTCTCTGTATTTTCTCGGGTCTTTCAGGAAATCAACAACCTCCGAAAGCTCCTGTTTTTCTTCTTCCAGACCTGCAACATCGTCAAAGGTAACTTTCTTGTCGCCACCCTTGACCAGCTTCGCCTTCGACTTCGCGAACTGGAACGCTTTGCCGTTTCCGCCCTGATTCATCATGATATAGAACAGGAAAATCAGCGCGCCGATCATAATCACATTCGGAATCAGCGACCACAGCCATGAGCTCGTATCCGGCTTCGGGCTGGACAGGCTCTTGATGATTCCCGCGTCCATCTGGTCGAAAATGTAAGTTTCCTCAAGCCAGTTGATTTCAACGATAGACGGCGCATACGCATAGACCATCGTGGTTTTTCCGGTCATGCCTTTCAGCGTCGTGCTTTCGATGGAAATCTCGCTGATTTTTTCGTTCTTTACAAGCTCCGTAAACTGCGAGAAGGAGACTTCTTTCATTGTAATCTGGTCATTTCCCATGAATCCCTTGCAAAAATATGCCAAAGAAATAACCAAGGCAAAGACTAGTATATAAACAGTAAGATTTTTTGAAAATTTTTTCACTTTTTTCCCCTTTCATTTGTTTCTGTCTACAAACATTCCGTTGTATTTTACCACAAATTTTATAAAACATCAAGAAGCAAAACTGTTTCTGTTTCACCATTTATCGCAAAATCCGCGGAAAATCTGCCTTTTTCGCGAAGCTGTACGCTTTCAAAGCGCTCCGAAGGCAAAATCCACAAAATCCGGTTTCCGCATACCAGCAGCTCGATTTCATCGCGGTCGATTTTCGGCAGCTTCACATCGACAAAGAAGTCCTGCAGCTTTTTGCTTTTCACGCCGTCTTTGTGCCTGATGGCTATCCGGTCGCCGTCCCTTCGCCTCCGAATGCAGATGCTTTCCGCCTCGCTTTTCGTCAGTCCGAACACGCCGCGGACTTTCGCCGCCGTTTCACCTTCGCCACCCGCTGCCTGCGTCGTCTTCGCCTGCACGACCGTGACTGATGCATCCGGCTCCTTGCCAACGGAATTTTTCTCCGTCCGCTCGCCCGCTGCCTGCACCGCGCTTGCTCCGCTCTGCTCCGCGAACGCTTCCGGGCTTAGGAAGTGCATCCGATAGCGTCTTTCATCCTGTGTCTCCACTGTTTTATAAAAGCGCAGCCTGTCATAAACCTTCGCCGCGCGGTACCCATCCGCTAAGTCGCAGGCCGCTGACGGACTTTCGGAAAACAGCACTCTCTCCACTGCCGAAAGCTGCGCCTCCGTTATGTTTTCCGTCATGCCGATTCCTGCTAGCACTTTATTATATACCCGCATTCTGACAGCTCTATGAAGACTTTTTACATTTGAAACAAAAATTTCCGTCTCCGCCCGGTCGTTCGCATTCTGCGCGACCGCAATCACGATTTTTTCCTGCGCGGCTCCGCCTTCGTGTTTGTGCTCGCCGTCAGCTCCGCGCCTGCCATTTTCCTCGCGTGCGCAGCCGTCGCGCACGAGTGCTGCCGCCAATGCGTGCTCCGCTTCCTCATTCAAAAATTCTTTATCACAGGCCGCATTTCTTCCAAGGCGGTCGATGGTTTCAATGATGTTCACATTAAAATTCTCCGCCAGATACGGCAAAAGCTCCAGCCTGATTTTATTCCGCGCATAAATCGCTTCTTTGTTAGTATGGTCAATTCGAGGCGATAAATTTCGCGCCTCACAATATTTTTCAATTTCGTCTCTCGTAACATCCAGCAGCGGCCGAATGACCGGAACATCGCCTTCATATCGTTTATAGGCGATTCCCGCAAGCCCGTCCGTTCCCGTGCCCCTGAGCATTCGGAACAAAATCGTCTCCGCCTGGTCGTTCGCATTCTGCGCGACCGCAATCACGATTTTTCCCTGCGCTTCGTGCTTCGTGCAGTTCGTGCGCCCTGCGATTTCTGCGGCAGTCTTTGTAAACGCTTCATACCGCACCTTTCTTCCCGCTTCCTCCGAGGTCAGTCCTTCCTCTTGCGCCAGCTTATTGCAGTCTACCACGAAGCTTTTGCACACAAGCCCTCTCTGCCTGCAAAGCGCTTCAACATATTTTTGATCTTCCTCCGCCGCGCCCGGCCGGAACTTGTGGTTGACATGCACCGGATGAATCGTCAGATTTATCTCGCACGCAATCTCACACAAAACATCAAAAAGGCACACTGAATCAGGGCCTCCCGAGAGCCCCAATACAATGTGCGTGCCGTTTTGCAACAAATTATGCTTTTTTATTGTATCCAATACCTTCTGTTTTACGTCCATACCTGTAT
>CABQMM010000111.1 GCA_902465215.1 uncultured Bacillota bacterium | reverse complement strand
TCCTGCTTATTCATAGACCGCAGCTCCTTTCTCAGTCCTCGTATCCACACTTTCCCAGCGCCGCCGGAAACCGGCCATGCCGATTTCGCACCGCGCAGCTTTCGCCGTTATCTATAGTATACTGGAATCTGTCCAAAGAAACAAGCAAAAAAGAAAAGGCCGCGGTAACGCTTACTCGCTGATATCTCTGACCAGCTCGTCGAAGTAGACACGCAAAGCTTCCATTGTCTGCTTGTCCGGTCTGACGATCTGATATTTGCCGTCGGTATAGTATAAGGTGACATTGACCTTGTCGTCCCACGCGGCAGACGGGCATTGATCCAGCTCCAGATCCTCGCAGATTTTCTGCACCGGTTTCCAGATCTGCTCCGTCACGAGAGCGTGTTTTCCTTCCTCGACGCCGTCCTGATAGTAATAGGCGTTCAATCTCCATCGAGGCTGTGTGAGCGGCTCCTCATCCGGCAGAGCGGTATCAAAGGTCAACTGGTAGGAATAGTGCTTCTTTTTGCTGAAAAAGCCACCATGGTTCTTCATGTAGATGCCGTTCAGCTCCGGTGGGTCGTAATAAACGATTTCTCTGCCGATAGGGTTTGCGATTTCCTCCATGATCGTCAGGACGGTGCTGAATCTCCGATCGTTCGGGATGAAATACTGCGCCCGTTCCTCTGTGCCGTCCTCGCGCTGCCAGGTCAGATAAAAGCCGCTTCCGTTCGGCCCGTCTGTCGCGAAAATATAGTCCTTGCTTTTTTCAAGCACGCCGTCGTTTTTTTTTGGCACGACTTCCTTCAAGAGCGGCAGCAGACTGTCTTCCAAAAGGATATTAAAATACATCGGAATCACTTGTCTATGATGGGAATTCACTTTTCGGAGGATCTTTCCTTCGGAATCGAGAGCTGGCTCTCCGAGCAGCATACGGACTTCTTTTCGCTTTTGAATTCCCATAAGAAGATGGAATCTCTGGAAGACTTCCTGTTTGACACGGTTCACCAGTATCTGATGCAGGCGGACTGTTCCGGCGCTTTTTTTATGCTCGATACCACGGTCAATACCTCCGCGCCGAATGCCGCGTCCTCAAAAAGCGGACTTTATCTTCAAATCAACGGTTATGAAATCGATCACCGCGAGGCTCTCTGTTATCGCGGGAGTTCCGAGGTCGCAAAGCAGCATGGCGTCATGCCGCACCGAAAATGGAAGTTAGAGCTTGACAGTGATGTCTTTTGGGGTTACGCGCTTGCCGCCCAAAAAGCTTCGCTTCCGCTTGACAATGCTTGTTCCTTTACGGATTTTATCACCTTGCCCGGCATGTCCGAACGCGCGATGCACATTGCGATTCCGATCACAGGCACGGACGGGACGTTTTACGGCGTCTGCGGTTTTGAAGTCTCCGAAAGCTATTTCAAGCAGAACTTTGCGCAGCCGACCAAGCTTTCACACATGCTCGCGGTGCTTTCTAACAGCTATAAATCCGATCCGGCTGTTCTTATGAACTTTTTCAGCTGCGGAACGACCGACGGCTATTACTATCTCCCGAAAGAAAATCTTTCCGTCACAGATTTCAGCAAGGGTCTGTCCCGTTTTTCGGACGGTACGGACTCCTATGTCGGTGTGATCAGCACCTATGAGGATCTTCATGGCGACAATCCGTTTACCACAGCCATCATGGTTCCGGAGAAGGATTTTGCGGCAGATTCCCTGCACAATCTTCTGCGTCTTGGAATCCTTTTGTTCCTGCTCATCGTACTTTCTGTGATCGGCTGTATTTATTTCACCCATCACTTTTTAGTGCCGCTGCTGCGAAGTCTGGAGCAGATTCAAAAGGGCAATTTCCAAGCTCCTCGCATCAATATGGCTGAAATCGATGACCTTTTGGACTTCCTTGCCCAAAAGGACGGTGAAACGGAGAAGGAAATCAAACAGCTGCAGGAGGAAATCAATCGTCTGGTTCAAACGCAGAACAGGGAGATCAATGAAGAAGAATATCGGCATTTTAAGGACTGCCTCGCAAATCTCACCGGAAAAGAGCTGGATATCTTCAATCTGTATCTTGACGGCAAAACCAGCAAGCAGATTCAGGAAATCTGCGCCATTACTTCCAATACGCTCAAATACCACAATGCCAATATCTACAGCAAGCTTGGGATTAAATCCCGCAAAGAGCTTCTGGCCTACGCTATGATGATGAAAGAAAAAGACCGACAGGATGCGCGCCCTTAACCGCACGGGGCGCACCGCCTCCGATAAAAGCAGCGAGTCTCCATATGGGAGACCCGCTGCTTTTATACTTTTATGCTTTTATGTCTGCCGGCTTATTTCGTGACCGAAATCGGACTCAGCACGATTGAGCCATCCATGCCGCTTACCGATACGGAATATGTCCTGACTTCTCCTGTTTCGTCCTCATAGGAAACGCCCCAGTTTGGGATGCTGCCGTAAAATACTCCCTGCACGACCAGCGGGCAATCCGGCATCAGCTCCTTTTGCTTATACATGCTCTTTGTTTGGAACAGCACATTGCCGTCCTCATCCGCATCCACAAATTCAAGATTCAGTACGCGAAAATTCTTCAGTGGTTTTTGCGCGAAGAACGCGACCTTCGCGGCACTCTCCTCCTCCGAAAGCATATATTCGTCATGGCTTTGGTATCCCGCAACAAAGAAATTCGCCCATGCCGCGCGCAAAACAGCCGGAACGCCCATAGGATCTACATTTTCCGATTTATATTGCGAAAACGGCGTCAGTGGAAGCATGGCAATCTTCTTTTCCAGCTTCGCCTCTGCACTTTGAAACTCGTCCGCGCTGATTTGCTCGGAAGCCGCCGGATCCCACTCTCCGCTTGTATTGTAATAGTGCTGCAGCCGGACCTCTTCACCGTCCTCCTGATCGTAGGTAAACCAGTAGCCGTCGCAGTCCAGCCCCCTGCCGTCCTTCGAAAGCTTGTAATCGGCGAAAATATAATGTGCGGCGCCCGCGGATGCCCGGTTAAAAAAGTGTCCGACATCTGTCCAGTCATAGCGATTTCGTCCCCAACCCTCCAGAATATTCAGCGCTTCTCCGTCCGCGAGGGTATATACCGCCTGCACGATGCTGCCGCTGTAGCTCACGCCGTTTTCCTGCTCATACTTTCCGGCAGCGGAGATTTCTCCGATCAAAAGCTCCGGCACACCGTCATCGTTGAGATCCTTGAGAAGATAACCGCAGCGATAAGGCGCTTCCGCGGCCATACCCGCCCCGTCCAGTGCGGACAGGAGATCAATGGCGCTGTTGATGCCGACCGGTCCGGTCTTTTCTGTAATCTCCCCGGTTCCCAATAACAGTTTGGCATACGCGTCCAAAACCTCTGTATAGGCCTCCGGTATTTCGTAATTTTCCGTTTCCGTGCCGACCGGATCGACATCGTCCGTCGGCTTCTGCTTATTCGTGCATGCACAAAGCTGCAGCAGCAAAATCATCATACCGAAACAAATAACTCTTTTCCCTCTTCGTTTTAATGTCATCGTCAATTTCCTTCTTTAACTTCCGGTTTCTCCAATGGATTCTGCCGGAAGCCTTCCAGCAAAGCATCGTTTTCCATGATGAAAGGACGCGTGGTATCCTGTCCCCATGCGGTATCGTATTTTTCCATCAGATAATCGCTCAGCTCCGTCCTATTCTGAAATTTTAACAGCCGATACGGCTCTTGAAACGCCACCTTTTCGAGAAAATACAGCGTGCCGTCCTCCGATGGCAGCAGAACACCCGCGTGTCCGACAGAGAGCGTGTTTTCGTCATCCGAGAATTTATCGTGAAAAATGACAGAAATCAAGTGTGCCTCGCTGTCTGCGAAGGTCACGCCGCGGGAAGCCCAGCCCTCCTGCAGTGCCTGTACCTGTGCCCCGGTTTCGGTGCCGTCCGCCGCCTCGACAGGCGCGAACAGTGCGCAGAAGCCTGCGGTACTGTCATCAAAAAGAACCTCCGGATGCCGCGCAATGGTATCCAAATCCACAAAAAGCAGTTCTTTCCCCTGCGTCTGCGGCTGATCCGCGCCCACACCCAAAAATTCGCCGAGCAGGCTGTATGCAGTGATGCGGCAGTTATACCCGGCGAAACTCCCCTGTGTTTCCGTCCATGCGTCCTGCATATCGTACACATCGTATTTCGTTTCGGTCGGTGCGGCGCTTTCAAATCCGTCGGTCAGCCACGCGGGCTTGACTGCAGCGTTAAACTGATCGACACACGCAAAAAGCGCCTGTATGCGCGCCTCTGCCACGCCGCTTTTTTCCAGAAGCCCGGAAAGCAAGGCACGAGAATCCGCCTCCGTCAAATTCGAATATGTCACGGTTTCCAATGCGGGCTGCGCCGGCTCACTTCCGCCCTTCCTCTCGCAGCCTGCCATACAGCTGAGCACCGCACAAACCATCAGCAGGCACAAAAAACGTGCCACGTTTTGTTTTCTTTTTTTCATAAATCCCCCTTGTATCATCCAATTTCGCACCGCGCTGCTTTCGTTATTCCGCTTTCTTTACCATGCATCTTTTCTTAAAGAAGCAGATGGCATACTTTAAAATCGGCTGATAGCAGTCTTCTTCAAGCGATCTTTCATATTTCTGCTCTTCCATCTGCGTAAGGGCTTCCTCACACTTCTTTTCCATTCCCTGAATCGTGTCTGAAATTTTCAGTTCCAAAATCATCGCTCTGCCTCTGAATTTTGATTCCGTCATCACGATGTCGGGTCTGCCGTTTCCGCTCTCGCGGTTGGATTTCACGCGGTAGCCGCCGATATTCACAAGAAGTCCCGCCATAAAGCCATGATAGAAATTCTCGGCATAATCGTAGTAGCTGATGGTGTCCGCAAGCTGAGTGTTAATGAAGTCCTCCGCTGCTTCGCAATCGCCCGTTTCCAGTGCATGTTTTAATGGGCTGCGGTCGGTTTCTTTTATTCTCTGCTCGAACCAATAGGAAATGGAATCTTCGTAGATTGATGCGATTTCTATATTCGGGATTTTCATTTCCAAGTATAGCTTCTTGCGTTCTTCGCGTTCGCCGACTTTTTTCAGATATCCCGTAAAGAACAAGAAGTTCCAAAGATTGTCCTGCGTCTGATGAATATCGCCGTAGGTAATGTCCTCATGCACACGTTTTTCTATCGTCCCGCCATTAATCAAAGTTTCCAAGTCACGCTTTGCATCCTCATCAGCCTCTCCGACCATTTCACGAATGATGCTGTTGGAAGAAGAATTCGACCAGTATGGCAGCGCAAACTTCGTAATCTTGCGGTCATGGTCATATACATAGTTGATGATGCTCCACGGGTTATAGATCTCAAAATCATTGAACAGATAACCGTCATACCACTGTTTTACTT
>CABQMM010000110.1 GCA_902465215.1 uncultured Bacillota bacterium | reverse complement strand
GCTATGAGCACACTTGACGGCGGCCGTATCGGTATCGCTTCCCAGGCTTTAGGTATTGCTCAGGGTGCATTCGATGTAACAGTTGAATACATGCAGGCAAGAAAACAGTTCGGCAAGAAGCTTTCTCAGTTCCAGGCTCTTCAGTTCGAAATGGCTGACCTTAAGACAAGAATCGAAGCTGCAAGACTTTTAGTTTACAGAGCTGCTGACATGAAGGACAAACACCTCAACTACGGCGAAGCTGCTGCAATGGCTAAATTATATGCTGCTGAAACTGCAATGGCTGTAACAACTAAGTGCGTACAGTACCACGGCGGTTACGGATATACTAAGGATTATCCGGTTGAAAGAATGATGAGAGACGCTAAGATTACTGAAATCTACGAAGGTACTTCCGAAGTTCAGAGAATGGTAATCGCTGGCAGAACTTTCAAGAAATAAGGTAGGAGGAGAAACAAATGGCATTTAAGATTATCGTATGCGCAAAGCAAGTTCCTGATACAAATGTTATCAAAATTAACCCTAAAACAGGAACATTAATCAGAGACGGTGTTCCATCAATCCTTAACCACGATGACAACAACGCTCTCGAAGAAGCATTAAAAATAAAAGACAAATATAAAGACGTAACTGTTACAGTTATCTCAATGGGACCTCCTCAGGCAACCGATCTTCTTTTTGAATGTATCGCAAAAGGCGCTGACGAAGGTATCCTTGTATCCGACAGAGCAGTTGGCGGTTCCGACACATGGGCTACTTCCAACACTCTTGAAGCTGCAATCAAGAAATGGGAAAAAGAAAACGGCCCTGCAGACTTAATCTTCGCAGGTCGTCAGGCTATCGACGGAGATACTGCTCAGGTAGGTCCGCAGATCGCTGAAAAATTAGATCTTCCACAGGTTACATACGTTGAAGAATTCAACATTGATGACAACCTTAAGGACATCACTGTTAAGAGACAGCTTGAAGACGGTTACGAATTAATCGCAATTAAAACTCCTTGCATGTTAACTGCTATCAAGGAATTAAATGATCCTAGATACATGAACATGAAGGGTATCTTCGGCGAAAAGGATATTAAAATCTGGAACGCGAAAGATATCGAGGTAGACCTTACTAAAGTAGGTCTTGAAGCTTCCCCGACAAACGTATTCAGATCATTCACACCTGCTCCTAAGGCTCCCGGCCAGGTTATCGCAGGCGACTCTGAAAACGAGCAGGCTAAGAACTTACTGATTCAGCTTAAGGGTAAGCATATCATCTAATAGGAGGAGGAAGATAAAATGGCAATTAAAATTATAAATGATAAATGTAAAGGCTGTTCCCTCTGCGCTAAGGCTTGCCCGTTCGACGCTCTTAAGATCGTAGACAGACTTGCAGTCGTAGATGAAGGCAAATGTACAAACTGTAACGCTTGTATCGCAAAATGTAAATTTGATGCTATCGAAGCTGCTCCTGAAGCTGAAAAGGTTGACCTTTCCGCTTACAAGCACATTTGGGTATTTGCAGAACAGAGACATGGAAAGATCCAGAACGTAGCTCTTGAATTACTTGGCGAAGGTAAGAAATTAGCAAAAGACATCAGCGAAGACACTCAGATCTGTGCAGTATTAATCGGTAACAACATTGACCACCTTGCTCAGGAATGTTTTGAATACGGTGCTGAAAAGGTTTACATGGTTCAGGATCCGTTACTTGAAAACTTCACAACTGATGGATACACTAAGGTTATGAAGCAGTTAATCGATGAATACAAGCCGGAAATCGTTCTTTACGGCGCAACTCACATCGGTCGTGACTTCGCACCTCGTATCGCAGCAAGATGCAACACTGGTCTTACTGCTGACTGTACTCACCTTGATGTTAAGGTTTCCAAGTACATCGAATTTGCAAAAGCAAACACTACATTAGATACATCCACATTAGACCCTAACGATCCTTCCACAGGAATCAAGCAGACTCGTCCTGCATTCGGCGGTAACCTCATGGCTACTATCATCTGCCCTAAGACTAGACCGCAGATGTCCACAGTTCGTCCTGGCGTTATGCAGAAACAGGAAAGAGAAGTTGGCGCTAAGGGTGAAGTTGTTAATGTTAAACCTGATATCAAGGCTTCTGACATCAGAATCGAAATCAAAGACATCGTTAAGTCCGCTAAGGAATTAGTTTCCTTAACAGATGCTAAGATCATCTGCTCCGGCGGTCGTGGTCTTGGTGATGCTTCCGGTTTTGAACTTATCAAGCAGTTTGCTGATAAGGTTGGCGGTGTTGTAGGTGCTTCCAGAGCAGCTGTAGACGCTGGCTGGATTGATCACTCCCACCAGGTTGGCCAGACAGGTACAACTGTTAAGCCTGAAATCTACTTTGCTTGCGGTATTTCCGGAGCTATTCAGCACTTAGCTGGTATGCAGACTTCCAACTGCATCGTAGCGATCAACAAGGATCCGGATGCTCCTATCATGGAAGTTGCTGACTACGCTATCGTAGGCGACCTTTACAAGGTAATCCCTGAAATCATGAAAGAATGGGATAACGCTGAAGCTCTTTACGACGCAACAACAAAATAATTTCGGCGAAGTTCGAGAATTATAAGCAAATATTTGATTTGTATGGGAGCGGCCTCTAAGAGACCGCTCCTTTCTTGTCCTATAAAAAAATGACTCCAAAGGGAGTCATTTTTTCAGCGTTGCAGCTGTGAAGTTATTATATTTCATTAACTATTGATTATCTTTGAGTGTCGCTTCAAGGATTTTCTCATCGGAGAAAGTCTTTGCAATTTGGTAACCGATAATCTTAGCTCCTGTTACAAGAACTTTGTGAGCTCTGTCTGTAGTCATTGCGTCGGCAAATGCCTTGGTATGAATAAGAACATCTTCATCAACAACCTGAAGGCAAGGATGGAAAGTAGGGCATACATAGCTTACATTGCCGGCATCGGTAGAACCGAAAATCTCGGATTTGTCTGGAACCGCAGTTAATCCCAGTTCCTCATAGATATCCTCCAGAACTTTATGTCCGGTTGCATTCGGCTTAACTTCATAATAAGGTTCTGCTGTTCTGGCTTTTTCCCAGGTAGCGCCGGTAGCATTGCAGCCACCCTCGGCACAGCCATCTACTTTTTTCACAACATCTACAACATCAGCCCATTTCGGTGCCCGTACATAAACTTCCGCGGTTGCCTTGTCAGGCACGATGTTAGCTGCAAGTCCGCCTTCTTTGATTACTGCATGCATTCTTACCTCAGGATGAACATGCTGCCTTAACATATCCATGCCATGGAACATGAGCTGTACGGCATTTAAAGCATTGATTCCGTCCCAAGGATTTACTGCCGCATGTGCAACCTTGCCGTGGAAGGTATATAAGTATGAATCCAGAGCGATAAGCTGAGGTGCGATGATATTTTTGTTATACATATGTACCATAGTTGCCAGACCAAAGCCATCCAGATAACCTTCTTCGGCAAAATTCATTTTGCAGCCGGAAACTTCTTCAAGAGGAGAGCCGAAAATATGAATATCGCAGTCGAGATCATCTTGCAGTTCGATTAAAGCAAGTGCTGCCAAAAGGCTGATCGATCCGCTCAAACAATGACCGCAGGCATGGCCGATTTCCGGAAGAGCGTCGTATTCACAGAAAATACCTGCTTTTCTTGTGTGTTTCTGATCGCCGTAAACTGCGTGGAAAGCGTAGTCAAAACCGCAGAAAGGATATTCAACGGTAAATCCTTTTCCTCTTAAAAACTCAACGATTTTTGCGGAACTGTTTTTCTCATAGCCGGATGGTTCCGGATGATTTGCAAGATAATCATTGATTTCGGTAACTTCTTCTCTGTGCTGTTCAATGTATTTGTTCAGTTTATCCTGTAATTCGTTATATGTTTTCATGATTTTCCTCCTATATTTCATCAATACTTACATTTGTCGTTTCAGGCGCCCATGCAATGGTTACGATCAGTCCGATGATAAGCAGTACTGCGATGCCGATCAGTGCAACGCCAATGCCTAAAGTGTCAATGATAATAGGCATCGCGAATGTGCCGAAGCATGCGAAGATTCTGCTTACCGCTGAACAAAAGCCTGCCCCCGTTGTACGCAATTCGGTCGGGAATGATTCCGTCGGATAAATGTAAGCGGTAACGGTTCCGAAAGCCTGATTACCGATAACATGGATTCCGAAGCACAGCACAACGACCCATACCGGAGCATTTGCCCAAAATCCGAGAATCAAAAGCGGAATTGTCGCTACGACCATGAAGAATTCAGTGAATTTTTTTCTTGGGAACTTATCTACAACAAGCATCGTTATGATAGCTGCCAATACATACATGCCGTTTAACAGTAAAGTGTAGAATGTGTTCGCATCCACGATTCCGAGTGCATTTAGAATAACGGGTACGAACGAGAGCACTGCATACATCGGGAGAACATTTACTCCGTAGGCAACAACCGCGAATATTGTTTTTTTTGCCTGACCTTTTGCGAATAAGTCTGAGAATTTGACTTTTCGGCCGGTCTCTTTTTGGCGCATTTCTTCAATTGTAGGGGTCAAATCGACGTCTTCACCGATGTGAGAGTGAACAACTTCTTCAGCTTCTTTAATCTTTCCGTGCAATATCAGCCAACGCGGGGTTTCAGGCATGCCGATTCTGACAAGCAGAACGATAAACGCAATGACTGCACTGCTGCTGAGCATCCAGCGCCAGCTTTCCGGACCCATGGTTTGAAGCCATGCGCCCACATACGCTGCAATTACATATCCTATCGTCCATACCATGCACATGATCGCCAGAGATTTTCCTCTGATGCGGCTTGGAACAAATTCAGCAACGATGGCCGGACCGATGGAATATTCCGCACCGATACATATACCAAGCAACAGTCTTAACACGAACAGAGAGCCCGCAGTGTTTACAAAAAATTGCAAGATAGAAAGGATGAGGATTGCAATAAAGTCAAGCGAGTATATTTTTTGCCGGCCGATCTTATCGGAAAGAGGGCCGAAGATAAGACAGCCGATAAAAATTCCTGCGAGCGGTGAACTTGTAATCAGTCCTTGCCATGTCGCGTTCATTCCGATATCTGCTGTGAAAGCAACCAGCGCAAACTGTATCATGCCAAGGATATAGCCATCGGTGATTGAACCGCCTATTGTGTAAGATAAAATTCGAATATGAAATTTTCTTAAAGGGACAGTGTCTAAAGTGTAATGTGTTGTGATACCCATTATTGATCTCCTTTCAATAAATTTAAAAATAAGTTGGTGTGCACACTGTGAGCAAATCATAACCTGTTTTCAAAAAAGAGAAAAGTACCAAAAAAATTCTTAAATAAGGTACCAGAATATCGCAAT
>CABQMM010000109.1 GCA_902465215.1 uncultured Bacillota bacterium | reverse complement strand
GCTGCTCGAATTTGTGACAAAATCTGTTCTGATTTTCATTGGATATCCTCCTGATCTATTTTAATTTTTGCGGTTGCAAAACACAATTTCCGGCATAAGCGGGCAGCCGCCCATGCACAGCGCTCTTTTTTCGCAGTCAGGGCAGGCACTGCGCATTTTATCCCGAAATCGCTCAAAGGGCCCGCTGTTCCACGCCTCTGTGATCGTCATTTCGCGCAGGGAAACCGCATAGCGCTTGTCCTGATCGAAGCTGCACGGGACCATGACCATATCGGCACCAATGTAGCAGCTGAACCTTCCTCCTTCGCAGGTATCCAGCGACTCCGGCCGGACCCTTTTGCAAAAGTGAATCGCTCCAGGGACGTTGCAGCTATCCATGCCGACCTTAAAAGGGTGTGGCATGTCAACCTGTGCAAAAAATTCCGCAACCCTCGGATCTTCAAATGCAAGCACGTTGTTTTTTGATCCCTGCCCAGCAGGTTTGTGGAGCAGAAAGATAACAGCGTTGATACCATCCGGAAACGCGTTGCGCTTCAGCCTGTCGATTGCCTCATCAATGCTGTTTTTTCCCAGCACATAGTGAATATTGGTTTTGACCCCTGCGCTTAAAAGTGTTTGGATCGCATTCAGCGTGTATTCGCTTCTATACCAGCTTACGGCCACAGCTCCACAATACTGTTTGCACAGATTTGCGATTTCGGTTGTCATGCCATAACCAGATGTGGTGAAGTTCGGTACAAGAACATTTTCGCGGCATATTTTCAGAATCTCCTCGAAATGTTCGTGCTGATCCGGATCACCTCTGCCGCCAAGGGCAAACTGATTGCATCGGCCTTTGGCCTGCTCGGCAATCCAGCGAAAATCCTCAACGGACATATTCGGCTGTTCTACCAACAGACCGCTTTGGTAACAGCCGATTCCGGCCTTGACGCAGAGACCTGTTTTCCCGTGGATGCAGTGCCCCATGATACCGACATCGATCAGATGCGGATAGGAGGCCATGAATGGATCAACGCCCGTATCTGCTCCGTTTTCGTCTAACACGCCTGTGCGTACATAGGCACCCGTCTTGGTGTCAAATGCAGACTTGAAGCAATATTCTTCATCTTCAATTATGTATCGCATTTTTCTCATTACCTTATATTTAAACTTTTTGGTGTTCTTTTGAGGATAATACTGTCCAAAAGGGACGCCGCTATCGAGTCCTTTGATGACAGCTCACGCTTGTTGTGGTACAGTTTTTGCAAAAAGCAAAAATCTGTAATCTGATTGTACCACAAAGCACAAGGAATGCAAGGAAAATTTCCAGAAATAGTATGAAATAGCCAGAAAAGAAGCTGGGGATACTTTTGCTCCACGGCAGCATTAGCATGCTTGCGCTTTTCCTTCGCTTCGACCTCATCGCCAAATGCGAGCCGGTAACAGCGCTGCCGCTCGGGCCCTTTCAGCATTCCGACGCCGTTCTTGTTAAAGCGTTTCTGCAAGCGGTAGAGCATGGTGCGCGCCTTAGCTTTCTCGCTTTGCAAATCCAGTGCAGCATATATCTCGGTCAATACAAAGGGCTTTTTTCCAGAAGGGGCAAAAATCTGTTGGTCTATGAAGAAGTGGCCTTGCCGTCGACATTATAATTTACTGTTTTTGTCAGGACATCGCCTTCTTTTTCAATTGCTTCAGCTAGTCTGGTTACAATTTCATTCAATTCCTCTTTCGTATAGCTACAGTCAAAAATATGCCTGTTTTTTGCTAAGGCATCTATTGGTCCGTTCAAAAAAATCGTCATCAAATGAAAAATGGTGTTTTCCGCATTCACTGTTTAATGCACAATGACTCCGCGCTTTCGCGCGTTTTCACACGCATGAAGACGTACGGCAAACATAGATGCTGGCATCATGTTACACGCTTTGCGTCTTCCTTTTCAGGCTTTTCCTGTATATCCGCTGCTGTTTCCGTAAAAACCAACTTTGGCTTATAGTAGTCGCTTCGTTGCGTTTGATAGGAGCTTAGGAAGTGTGCAGCGTAACTGCCTTTTGGCACTTCAAATACAGTTTTTTGATTGACCCATTCCGTCTCAAGTTCGATCTGGGTTTGTAATCCCCCCTTCAGGAAACCTGGATCTATAGAACTCAGACTGGCTGGGAACGTGATTCGATTGGCTGAAAAACCAAATGAGTTGTGTGTGTCATAAAATGCACCAGCATCAATTCGCTGAAGTGTTTTCGGCAAAATCAACTCTTTCAGTGTATACTGCGGCGAATTGCGCCACGGCAACGCAGCCAAAAAAGATTCGCGAATCCGAACAACCGGTTTGCCCTCAATATAGTCCGGGATGACCAGCTTTTCTGCCTTTTTCGGGTTGAGCCATCGCAGCAGTTCGACACCATCTGGCTGCACAAGATACGAATACTGCTGCCATATCGCCGTCTCGCTCCCCTCTGGCGCAGGTCTTTGCTCGTAAATACACAGATGCACTTGGATTTTCGGGTATTTTGCATTTCCACGTCGTTCCCATGGCTTCTCTAAACTGGTAATGTATCCATCAGAAAACGAAAGCCGCTCATAATAAGGAAACAGTACTTCAGAATAATCCCAGTCCAGTGTCCCAATCACTTTCCCTGTAGATGAAATGCAGCTCAGCCAGTCCTCAGCGCCCAGACGCCACTGAACCGCATCGCCGGTATGGCACTCCAACGATGCTTCCACCCATGTTTTCTCTATACGTAAACTGTATGTACCTGTTTGCCTTAACATAAAATCCATAGAAACAGAGTTCGACGCCGCGTCATACTCCACGTTTGCGCCGCCTACCGCACGAAGCTTTTGCGCGATTATTTGCATGTTGGGTCTTTTCTGTTCCTCGCTTGGAGTATCTCCACAGAAAAGTACTCCGTTTTGCAGATGATAACTGCCGCGCGTATAGGAATCCACTTTGATCAGATTAAAGAACCCGTCTCCCTCAATATCTTCATTCTCGCCCTCCATTGGTTCATATATTTCTGCGCCATCAAAAACATCTCCATCCAAGCGCTCCAATTCATCTGGCAAAACGGCACTACGCAGCGATTCGCACTGCGCAAATGCTCGGGCACGGATTTGCGTCACGCTCTTTGGAACTTTAATTTCTTTCAGACCGGAGGCATAAAACGCTTCATCGCCAATGATCCGCAGCGAATCCGGTAACCGTACATAGAGTGGTCCACCGCAGAACGCAAATGCATCTGGACCGATCTCGCTTGTCCCATCCAACACTGTGACTAGGTCGCCCCCATAATTGCAGCGCACGAGACGGAATGTTCCATCTGAAAGCACTTGGTACAGGCAGTCTTCATCAATAAAAAGTGTTTTGTTCTCTTCGTCCACGGTGTACTTTGTCGGTGCGCAGTCCACATCTCTTTCGGATGCTCGCAGCAGAAATACATTCTCAACGCTTTGCGGCAGATAAACCACCGGCATTGGATTTCGGGAAAGCCATGCTTCATCGAATACTTTGCAGTTCCTGCCGAGATGCAGTTCCCGTAGTTCCGTGCACGCAAGAATTGCTTCCCTGCGAATTTCTTCCACATCATTCGGCACCTTATAGCACGTTAGCTTTGTGTTTTTGAAATACTCCAGACGCCATTTTCCGTCAGGAAGCCGACAAAATAGTGCGTCTTCGTTTGCGCGTATATTAGGATTGCCCTCCGCGACCCTAACCTGTAGCGATCGCGGCGTTCCATTTGGATGGAACAATGTCCCTTCGCCCATACTTTTCAGTTCCTTATTGATGACCAGTCCGGAAAATGACACCCCATACAACGCTCTGTGTGCAATCGTCTCAACACCATCCGGTATCACCAAATCTCCGGATATACGTCGGCACGTAGTGCCAATGACCGTTTTTCCGTCCTTGGAAAGAACCAGTGTATTCCGCTTTGTGTCCCAATGATCCTGAGCAGCCTTTCTGCAATCATCATCTGACCGCGGATGGCTGCTCTTTCGCAGTATCCCGATCTCTTTTAGATACCGTGCCAACGTCTGCCCAAACATGGCATATGCGCTTTTTTCCAGCGGCTTGCGTCCTGCCAGTAAATCAGGGTTGGATGTAAACAGTTCGTCGATTGTCCCAAATGGTGAGCCGTTTGGATAGCGACGTTTGAGTTCCGCAATACACTCATCCGGAGGCATCTTCGGCACATCACTGTGCGCTGATTTCGCTACTGCGATTGCTGCAATTTCCTCTTTCGTGAACTTTTCTCCATCAGATTTGGAAAGGATACCAATGGAACGCAAATAATCCGCCAACGACATGCCGAACACAGCAGGTGCAGTATTTGTCAGCGTTTTTGCGTTTTTCGCTAAATCAGGATTTCCTGCGAATAGATCGCTAAGTTTCCAGAATGGCGACCCGTCCGGATAGCGGCGCTGTAGTTCTGCGATCACGTTTTGGGGATCAACTGTCTTTTTTCGCCCACTGGCTTTCTGTTCTATACAGTAGCCATAGGCAACCAAAAACGAATGATAGTCTGGATAGCCCAATGCCCGGTACATTGCAGTTATACGCTCACCCAGTTTTTTGTGATCATTGTGCAAACCAACTACAACCTTGTCCGGGTAGTATTCGTTCAGCTTTGCAAATAAGCGATCGAGTTTTATCTGGAGCTCTTTGGGTTCAGCGCCGGGACGAAAATTTGCCATACGACACCTCCATGCATTAAAATATAAATATGTTTTCTACAGCATACCGTTTATCCAGCCGTTTCCGCAAACGCGCGCATAAGCATAACTATTTCGCCGAAGTTCAGGCTTCCCAGATGAGACAGCGTATTACGCGCATCGCGGAACGCCTTCAATATCGTATTTTCCTCCAATAGCAGCTGGAGGCTCCTACAACCGGCCATATAAACCAGCGTTCCAAGTTCCACATCGGCAGGATCGTTATAGACTTCACCGAAAGGAGATTTGATTGGACACTTCACACGGATCACATCAATATATTTCCGTACAAATCGTTCTCTGTATTCTTCGAGCATCGGATACAGGATCCTGATTTGTGCCTGCCAGATACAGCGGCTTGCTTCTGTCTGCGTTTTCAGCAGTAAGAACGCCGAGCCATCACTGCGAAAAGCCATCCGCATAAGCTCGTCCAGTACGGCATAGGGTGCTTGCAGGAACTTACTGTGCTGCAAGATACACTGTGCGCACAGTTCCGCGTCACCCTGTGTCAGATTTACCGCCAGCTCGGCAAGATACGACTTCATGGATGAACTCGCGTCAACAGAGGATGCCATCATCGTCGCAAAGACGCACCAATCATATTTGCTGATATAGTTTCCCAGTGAGAGCGGCACAATGCCCTTTTTCCGTGACAACAATATGCCTTCAGACCATTCCAGAATAAAAATTGCGGAGATCTTTTTCCTGCCGCGAATACTTACAT